>JALVST010000082.1 GCA_027024205.1 Flavobacteriales bacterium
ACTCAAAATGTTACTATAAACGCTACCAATAATTACGGTGAAACCAATACCATCAACACCGGTTTTGACGTGGTCCTTGCCGGTAATAACACAACCGTGAGTGTTGCTTCCAATGTATTACTCAACAGTAGTATCAATACCAAAGAAGTAACAGCCGACTTGCCGGTTTCCGTAGGCGGTTATGATCAAATACTGGCCACCTTACACATCAGTTGTCCACCGGGAGGGTGCGACCCATGGGACAGAGTTTCGCACGTAGAAGTGCAAGGCAAAGACGGTCGTTGGCACGAAATAATCCGGTATATTACCCCGTATGGTGTAGCATGTGACCATCAAGTCGATTTAACGGATTTTATGTCATTGTTACAAGGTAAAACCAAATTTCGTTTTTCACTGGGCACTTACGGTAGGGGTTATTATTACGGTTTGGATTTGAGTTACCGGACCGGAACGCCCAATTATCTCTATTCTACTGTCGATTATCTCTGGCATGCCACTTATCCTTTTGGCGATATGGCCAATTTACAGCCCTGTGAATTGGTAACGGTAAATTATCCTTCTGGAGTAGAAGCTTCCCGCCTCAAATTGGTTTCAACCGGTCATGGTTGGGGTGATAACAATACCGGAAATGCCGCTGAGTTTCATCACGACACACATACAATCTGGGTAAACGGGGTCGGTACATTTTTGCAAGATAACTGGTTGGATTGTAACCCCAATCCCGACGGTTGTCAACCTCAAAACGGCACATGGTATTACAATAGAGCCGGCTGGTGTCCGGGATCAATTGCGCCTTGGTTTGATTTTGATTTTAACAATGTCGATTATTCCAATACCATGACACTTAATTATATCTTTAATCCCAATTATAGAGATTACTGTCACCCGCACAATCCCAACTGTGTTTCCGGTCAAACCTGTCCGGATTGTAACGCCGGGTTTAACCCGCATTTGATTGTGGCAAGTCATTTGATTTGTTACAGCAATTCGCCTATCGACAATCCGCAAATCTCCTTACAACCGGCAACAAAGGTGCAAGAAAATAATTTACAAGCCGATGTCAATCTGTATCCTAATCCTAATTTTGGAAAATTCTTTGTCAATACCAACGCTAAAATTGATAAAATAGAAGTTTACAAATTAGACGGTGCCTTGATAAAAACCATAAACATCGACAAACCCGAAGAAAGATACGATATCGATATTTCACCTGCCAAACCGGGAGTTTATTTTGTCAAAATGTATAAAGGAAAAGCTTCTATGACACGAAGATTTATTGTAAAATAAAAATTTAACTCTATTGATTATTTGCAGTACACAAACATATCAACCCTCCGGGAGATTAAAATAAAAATCACGGAGGGTTGATTTATTAGAGGTTACTAAAAATTGTAAAAAAAAAAACGGTATTATTTGAGATTTAACAGATGCCGTGCATGATTCAAGGCCGATTCGGAGGGCGATTTTCCTTCCAACATTTCAGCTATTTCGTATACGCGTTCTTCATCGGTCAGCAGTTTGACTTGCGTAGCAATATCGTTACCGTTATTTTTATAGACTTTAAAATGTTTATCCCCTTTAACGGCTATTTGCGGTAAGTGGGTAATGGCAATAACCTGCATATTGCGAGATAAATTTTGCAACACATTAGCCATTTTTTGAGCGACATCACCGGATATACCGGTATCAATCTCATCAAAAATGATAGTCGGTAATTGTTTATATTTTGATAAAACGGTTTTAACAGCTAACATCAATCGCGACAATTCGCCACCGGAAGCTATCCTTTTTAAACTACCGAAACTTTTCCCTTTATCCGATGAGATTTGAAAATCCATGTTATCCATTCCGTTTGGTAAAAAATTATCTAACGGTTGTAAATCTATTTTAAGTTTGGTATCGGCCATAGATAAATTTTGTAAAACAACCTCTATCTGTTCAATCAATTTGGGAATCGCTTTTTGACGGTTTTTACGAATTTTTAAAGCATTTTGTTTCAAAATTCCGGTTGTTTGGGACAAATCCCGTTCGATACCGTCAATTTGTGCCTGTAACGAAGACAAATCGGTTACCTCTGAGGCCAGACTGTTTCGTAAAGTTATCAAATCATCTATTTGCAAAACCTGATGTTTCATCATCAATTGATTAATAGCGGCATATCGTTCTTGCAAACGGGCGACTTCACCGGGATTAAAATCATTTGCTTCTATCAAACCGGCTGTTTCATCAATTATATCCTGCAATTCCCACTGCATACTTTCCAGGCGTCCGGCCAAACGGTCAAACCGGTCATTGTAAGCGGCAATTTTGTTAAAACCTGATTTTAAATTGATAATTTGATTTAAAACACCGGTTTCTTCCGCATCCAATTTTTGCAAAGCATCAGTCAAAACACGATTGATCAATTCCAGATTATCAAAAGCTTTGATTTGTTGTTCCAATTTTTCAAAATCCACTTCATCCAATTTGGCCGCCTGCAATTCTTGTAATTGATGTTTTTTATAAGACAACTCTTGTTCGGCGTACATCAATTTTACGGAAAGTTCCTGCAAATCGTGTTTCAACTTTTTATATTTTTTGTATGCCGCTTGATATACTTTTAACAAATCCGTATTTCCGGCAACGGCATCGAGCAATTCATATTGAAAGGCTTTGTCGTTGAGTTCCAAAGTTTGATATTGCGAATGGATATCGAGTAATTTTGCCGTTAGACGTGTCAAACTTTCCAATCGCGCCGGTGTATCATTGACAAAAGCTCTGGATTTACCGTTAGGTAACAGTTCACGCCGGATAATCGTCACCGGATCATAATCCAACTCTTCCGACTCAAACAAATCTTGCAAATAATAAGACGAGATATCGAAAGTTGCCTCTACGATACTTTTTTGAGAAGCATCTTTAAGTAAACCTTGTTGTGCCCGTTTACCGCGTACCAACTCCAAACCACCCAACAAAATAGATTTTCCGGCACCGGTTTCTCCGGTAATAATTGTCAAGCCCGTATCAAAAGACAGATTTATTTTGTCAATTAATGCATAATTTTTTATGTAGAGGTTTTGCAACATAATTATTCTACCACTTTTAAGACAAAGATACAGTTTTTTGAGGAATTGAGGATTTGTTGCGATTCATAGAGTATTACTTTCGTTGGTGATTGTTTGTTAATTCACACCTTATGTTCGACTTTTAAATTGATGAGTAGGTCACCGAGTGATTTTGTGACTTAGGAGCAAAATTGTATCGAAATGACCGGGACTTCGATACACTCCTCCAACGTCGGAGCACTCAGCCACCTAATACGGGAGGTCACCAAGTGTCCCGTCCCGACTCCGTCTTAACGGGATGTATCGAAGTGTTCGGATTTGAAATTGAGGAATTGAGGATTTGATTGGTACTTACGGTTGCAGTTTGAGAAACCGCCATTTACCGAACAAATCTTTTCTGAATTCATAAACCGTAATGCCGGTTTGTTTTAACAAATTTTCCAAACCGGTTTTTAAAAATTCATTGATTTCAAAATAGACATACGACGAGCTGTTTTTTTGAGCCAACCGTATAATTTTGTCATAGAAAATCAAAGGTTTATCATCAGGCACAAACAAAGCCGTCGCTGGTTCAAATTGTAAAACATTGTTATGCATCATTTTTTTTTCCTCTTCTCTTACATAAGGCGGATTTGAGACGATGATGTCATAATGCTTTTGACAAGCCATTTGTTTTAAAATATTTATTTGTTTAAAGGTTATTTCAACATGGTTAAGCCGGGCATTTTTTTCGGCTGTTTTTAAAGCCGCTTCCGAAAAATCAATAGCAGTTACGGATGCTTGTGGCAAATTCACAGCCAAACTAACGGCAATAGCCCCACTTCCCGTTCCGATATCCAAAATATTTAAGCCGGATAAATTATGACAATCCCTTATCACCCAATCTACCAATTCCTCAGTCTCGTGGCGCGGAATCAAGGTAGCCGGCGTCACTTTAAACCGCAAACCGTAAAATGCCGTTTCACCGGTAATATATTGCCAAGGTTTATATTGTTGCAACTCTTTAAGTGCCTCTAACATCTGAGCCGGTTCAATTGTCAATTCCGGATTTAAAGATACATCGATGCGATTAATTAGGTGGTAATGCGCTAATATCCTGTAAAAGATGGCCTCTATTTCGTGTTTATCATAAATATCCTGTAAAACGTTTCTGTACTTACTTAATATGTCTTTTATCGTATGCAATTTGATTGTAAAACATTAAGAAATTAAGGACATTAAGAAGTTTAATTTAATACTAAATTTCAGATACTTAAAAAGATAATTTTTTAAAAACGTTTCTACTTGATAATGAAAACACTACAAACTTTATGAACTTTATGAACTATTAATTAAAATAGAAATACAACATAATAACCGCCACAACAGGCACACTCATATTGTCAAATCCCGAAAAAGAAATAGCTTCGACAAAAGTCACTATAACCGAAAAAGCAAAAACGAATAAAAAGAAATAGGTATCATCATAATTAGCGGCAGGCATAAATAATAATGTAAAAAACATTGATAACACAAAAAACATAAAAGAGCCGCCAAGAGATTTTTGTGACAAGAAAAGTTTATATTTTTTTACAGGAAAAATCCTTCCTATCAAGGCAGCGGTAGAATCAGCAAAAACAACGATAGAATACGGTAAATAAAAATAGATGTCATTATCAAAATTTTTATAGAGTAAAAACAGCAACCAAACATCCCATACGTAGAGCAATTCTCCAATTGATTTGCGTTCGATAGCAAAAATAGACGGAAAAAGACCTTTGTGTTTGGTAATCAACAATACAATAGAAAAAACGATGGCCAAAATAAATACAAGCCATTGACTGTCAACAAATTCAGGAAATGTCAAACCTACAATCCCTGATCCAATATGTGCTATTTTCCGTGTTATCTCCGCCGGTAATTTTATTTTACAATAAATAAATTCCGTCATAATCAGCACAGAAAGGATAACAACACTATAAATCAAAAATAAATACAATTCGTCCATGTGATAAATTTTTCACAAAGAAAAAAATTTTTTGTAATTTTAACAAATACTTTTTTTTTTTAATATATTTTTTTTATAAAATGAACAGTATTGGAACAATTTACCGTTTAACCGGTTTCGGGGAATCACACGGGGCTGCTATCGGGGGGGTAATTGACGGCATGCCTGCCGGTATAACTGTTGATTTAGAGGCAGTACAAACCGCCTTGGACAGACGGCGACCCGGACAATCAAAGATAACAACCCAACGCCGGGAACCGGATAAGGTAGAATTTTTATCGGGGATATTTGAGAGTAAAACCACAGGCACTCCAATTGGTTTCATCATAAAAAACACCAATGTTCGCAGTAGCGATTACAGTCATTTACAACATAGCTACCGCCCATCTCATGCCGATTTTACATACGAAAAAAAATACGGTCACAGAGATTATCGTGGCGGTGGCAGAAGTTCCGCCCGTACAACTGCGAGTATTGTCGTAGCAGGCGCTTTGGCCCGACAAATTATACCGGATATCAAAATTACCGCTTACGTCAATGCTGTTGGAGAATTGCAGTTGGACAAAAATTATAATGAATTGGATTTGAGTCAAATAGATAAAACTCCGGTTCGTTGTCCCGACTTAAATACAGCCCGAAGTTTTATTGATAAAATTGAAGAAACCAAAAAGAAAGGCGATACCATAGGAGGCCAAATAACTTGTATCATTCAAAATGTACCTGCCGGATTGGGGGAACCGGTATTTGATAAATTGCAAGCCCGCTTGGCTTATGCCATGATGAATATCCCTGCCGTTAAAGGCTTTGAATACGGAAGCGGATTTAAAGGAAGTGAAATGTACGGTAGCCACCACAATGACATTTTTAATCCAGATGGTTCCACTCAAACGAATTTTTCCGGTGGAATCCAGGGAGGTATCTCCAATGGTATGGACATTTATTTCAAATTGGCATTCAAGCCTGTAGCTACTCTAATGCAATCCCAAAAAAGCATTGACCGGAAAGGGCATATCATTGAATTGGAAGGTAAAGGCCGCCACGATGCATGTGTTGTACCGAGAGCCGTCCCCATAGTGGAAGCCTTAACCTCTATGGTCATGGCTGATTTTTATCTATTACAAAAAACCAGACAATTATGAAACATCTCTATCTCATAAGACATGGTAAAGCTACCCATAAACCCATGCCCGATATCAAAAGATTTTTGACCGGCAAAGGAATCAAACGCACTAAAAAATATGCCGCCATACTGGCGGAACAGAATATCAAACCGGATTTAATCATCAGCAGTCCGGCTGTCCGTGCCTTGCAAACATCTGAAATAATTGCCGGAACTCTGCATTACCCGGTTGATAAAATAGAAATCAATCCGGTATTTTACTTTGAGCCCGAACAAGAAGTTATTGACCTAATAAAAAATATTCCCGACCGGTATAATCACGTTTTTTTGGTCGGTCATAATCCCATTTGGACCGATTTAGCCGACCGGTTTTCTGAAAACGCCATTTGGCATTTACGAACCAGCGGTATTTACGGTACAGCCTTTAACACAAGTAGTTGGAAAGAAATTTTACAATCGCCCAGAAAAAACATTATCCTTATAAATTAACAAACTATGCTTATAAAAAAACTCTTATTATCATTCGGACTGATAATTTTTAGCGGTATAATCTCCCGCTCACAAAATTCCGGCGATATCAAAAAGATGCTGCCGGACTTGGTAAAAACCTACCAATACATTCATCAACATCCCGAACTGTCATACAAGGAATTTAAAACATCCGGCCTACTAGCCGACAAGATGCGTCAATACGGATTTAAAGTTACCGGACATTTCGGTGGGACGGGTCTTGTCGCCATTTTAAAAAACGGAAAAGGACCTAAAATTCTTATCCGGACGGATATGGATGCTTTACCTATCCTGGAAAAAACAGGCGTTCCGTATGCCAGTAAAGTGCGTCAAGTTGATATTGAAGGTGTTGAACAACCCGTTATGCACGCCTGTGGACACGACATCCACATGAGTGTTTGGTTAGGAACCGCCCGGTATTTGGCAACTCATAAAAATGAATGGCATGGCACCTTAATGATGATAGCCCAACCGGCTGAAGAACGTGGTGGTGGGGCCGATGCGATGTTAAAAGCCGGATTATACCGAAAATTTTTTGTTCCGGATTATGCTATCGCTTTGCATGTTAATGCTAATTTGGAAGTGGGAAAAATTGCCTACTGTCCGGGCTACGCCATGGCCAATGTCGATATGGCCCGGATGACTTTTACCGGTCGCGGTGGTCACGGCGCTTATCCTCACAAAACCATTGACCCGATTGTGATGGCAGCTCAATTTATCACCGATATGCAAAGCATTGTATCCCGGGAAATCAGTCCCGTTGATCCGGCTGTCGTTACCGTCGGTTCTATCCACGGTGGCACCAAAGGTAATGTTATTCCTTCGCAAGTAACTTTGGAATTTACCATCCGATCTTATACCGACCAAGTCCGGAACCATCTCCTGGAAGCGATACAACGAAAAGCCAACGCTACTGCAGCCGCTTTTAACGTACCTAAAAAAGATTATCCCGTTTTAAAACTGAAAGATACTTATACGCCGGCCCTTTATAATGACCCTGCATTGGTGGACAAAGTTGTATCGGGCTTTAAAAAAATATTCGGAGTGGAAAATGTCATCAAAACCCAACCGGTTATGGGCGGTGAAGATTTCAGCCGTTACGGACGCACCGCAGATAAAGTCCCGGTTTTTATGTATTGGTTGGGAATTATCAGCCACGAAAAAATAGAACATGCCAAGAAAACCGGCGAAAAATTGCCCTCATTACACAGTGATTTAATGATTCCCGATGCCGAACCAAGCATTTTTAACGGCATAAAGGCCATGACCAATGCCGTTATAACACTCAGTAATGAAAAATAAAACCTTTTAATTACCAACTGATTGAGGCGTAGCACACAGAATGGCTATGTCTCTATTCATTTAAAAACACGATAAAATCCTTGATTTTGGCATTATCAGGTATCAATGTTTCATCGATTTTGATAGTTGCATTGTGTTGTGCATTGAGCGGAATCACATCCTTGGGAATGCTAACCGTAGCATTTAAATCATCGATAAATACGACAATATATTTTAAGGTTTCATCAATCCGGCCGATTTTATGTTGTTTTTTTAGCTGACCGAAATTTGAATCCAAACCAACTCCTTTTTCCGTTTTAAATTCTGCACTTTTTATTTCGACATGTTTTAGAGGAGATTGCTCGTCATTCATCTTTTGAGGAACAACAACCAACAAGGCTTTCTTGGTATTTTTGTCAATAATCACGTATTCATCATAAGGTTCAAAAGCCGATTCTCCATGGGTGAGTTTAACGATTGAATCATTTTGATACAATTGTTTCATCCGGGCTACCGTTGTAGTATCGGTCAACTTGCCCACTTGATTTTTTTTTATAATAAAATCATTACTTTTTGTTTGACACGATACAATCAATAAGATTAATGCCAATGTGTTCAGGTATTTCATGTTGTTTATTTGTTTATTTGGTTAATTGTTGCCGTATGTCCGAAGTCGGATGTAAGATGACTTGACCGGTGTCAGATGTCCGATGATTATTCATTTAAAATTTATTAGATTCCTTCCCGACTTTCGTCGGGACAGGCTGTCGCTCCTTCGTCGCTCTGTCGGAATGACAAACGTTGTCATTTCAAACGTCTTCCTGTCATTTCTAAATTTTTCATATTCAATTAAATAGATTCCTCAATTGTTCCGCCTTTGAAAAAAACAAACGTGCCATGCCGTTTCCCTCAGAAGATGATAAAAGAGCCTCTCTACTTGCTATTATTAGTATCTCCTGCGTCTGCGATAGGTGGCACGCAATCCCAAAACGCCTAAGAGCGAACGGGTAACTTCTCTGATAATCATTTTACCGACGGAACTTTTAAGTGCTTTTTCAATCACACCCGGTTCTTCCTTTTCTTTTCTCTTGGCTTTTTCTTCTTTTTCCGCCACTTTTTCTTCTGTTGCCTTTTCAATCTTTTCTTTTAAAATTTCATAGGCCGTTTCCCTGTCAATACTTTTCGCATATTTTTTTCTCAGTTTTGACGCTTCGATAACCTCTTTCAGTTCATCATCGGTCAAAACATCCATACGGCTCATAGGAGCCCGCATCAAAGTTGCCACCAAAGGCGCCGGTCTCCCTTTATGTCCCAAAACACTTACCAAAGCCTCTCCTATTCCTAGCGACGTCAACACTTCATCAGTATCATAAAATTCGGTAACCGGGAAATTTTCAGCGGCTAATTTTATCGCTTTTCTGTCTTTGGCGGTAAAAGCCCGTAAAGCGTGTTGAATTTTCAGACCCAATTGAGCCAAGACTTCATCGGGAATATCACGCGGGTTTTGAGTAACAAAATAAATCCCGATACCTTTGGAACGGATCAACTTGACAATACTTTCTATTTGTTCCAACAAAGCTTTGGAAGCGTTGTTAAAAATCAAATGTGCTTCATCGATAAAAAAGACCAGTTCAGGCCGGTCTGCATCGCCTTGTTCGGGCATTTTGGCATAAATTTCGGCCAATAATTGCAACATAAATGTTGAAAACAGCTTGGGTTTATCCTGAATATCCGTTAAACGGATGATATTGATGATACCACGTCCTTCATCGTCTATACGCATTAAATCTTCAATATCAAAAGAAGGTTCGCCAAAAAACATATCTGCGCCTTGTTGTTCCAGTTCTACAATTTTGCGTAAAATAGATCCGGTTGAAGCGGTAGAAATCCGACCGTATTCAGCTTGAAATTCCTTTTTCCCTTCGCCGGTTGCCCATTTGATTAACTCTTTTAAATCTTTAATATCAATCAACGGCAATTTTTGATCATCGGCATATTTAAACAACACGGCTATAATGCCGCCTTGGGTATCGTTCAAATCCAAAATCCTTGATAATAAAATGGGACCGAATTCCGATACGGTTGCCCGCAGTTGTGTTCCTTCCTTCCCTGTCAATGACAACATCTCTACCGGGAATCCTTTTGGGGTAAATTCCAAGCCTATTTTTGCCATCCGTTCGTCTATCTTGGGGTGTCCGGGGCTGGGTTTGGCCAAACCGCTCAAATCACCTTTTAAATCCATCAATAATACGGGAATACCTTTATCGGACAACTGCTCCGCCATCACTTGCAGAGATTTGGTTTTTCCGGTTCCCGTAGCACCGGCTATCAATCCATGGCGGTTTAAAGTCTCTAACGGCACACGCACATACGTGTTAGGTATAGCTTCGCCATCGAGCATGGCGCCGCCAATTACAAACGAATCGCCCTTAAATGTATAGCCTTCGGTAATCTCTTTGATAAATTTTTCTTTTTTATCCATAGCGACTAAAAATAATGCGTAAAAGTAGTGATTTTTTTTTATTGAGGAAATGAGGAATTGAGGACTTATTGTGCTTCATAGATTATATTGTTCTTTTATGTTTGCTTATTACGTCATACCATAATTCTGCTTTAAAATTGAGGAATGAGGATACATGAGTTGAAAGTTGCACTTCGACAAGCTCAGTAACCTGAGTTGAATGTTGAAAGTTCGTTTTCATAGAATATTTTGTTTCTTGATTGTCATTTCGATCCCGACTAAAGTCGGGAGAGGAGAAATCCAGATTCCTTCCCGACCTTCGTCGGGACAGGCTGTCACTTTTACTCCTACGTCGTAAAGGTTTTATCGGAATGACAACTGCTGTCAATTTAAACGTCTTGAAAATGTAATTTTCAATTTTCAATATAGACGCACGAATCGTAAACTTTACGAACTTTATGAACTTTGCAAACTTTCAACTAAAATTTTTACCTTTGAAAACTTCTATATAATATTATAATGTATGATTGAAAACATAAAGATTACCGCCAAACAATATCTAAGAAAAATGCCTGTTCCGGGCTTTTCAGGCATGTCTTTATACGACTTGCTTAAATTATATTGGGACGGCATTATTAACGGCTTTATCACTGTGCGAGCCGGGGCAATTGCTTACAGTTTTTTTATGGCAATTTTTCCATTTTTACTTTTTACATTGACTCTCGTTCCCATGGTTCCCATTGAAGGTTTTCAAGCTGATTTTATAGCATTTTTTCACGATATTTTACCCCCCAAGACCTTTGATGTGTTTGACAACGTCATTATGGACATCGCTACCCGTCCCAAAAAAGGTTTGATGTCGTTCAGTATCGTCTTATCCATCTTGTTTATGGCAAACGGTGTCAATGCCATTTTAACGGGTTTTGAAGAATCTGTTCATAAATTTATTGACCGCCGCAATATGTTCAGACAATATCTCATCGCACTCGGTCTCTCACTCTTATTGGTCGGCATTTTGTTTATCACAGTTATCAGTATCATATATTTTGAAATTATCGTCGTTTACAATCTCAAAAAACACGGTATCATTCAAGATTATGATTTTTGGGTCGTATGGGGTAAAAACCTGTATTACCTGTTAATGATCCTCTTTTCTATATCTATTCTATACTATTTTGGCACCAAAGAAGGTAAAAAACTGCGTTTTATTTCGCCCGGCAGTATCATGACCACACTGTTGGCTGTTATCAGTTTTTTTCTATTCCGCTTTTATATCGACCGGTTTGCCCGCTACAACCAACTTTACGGTTCTATTGGGGCTTTTCTAATAATCTTACTGATGATTTGGCTCAATGCTTTGATTCTGCTATTGGGTCATGAATTGAATATGGCTATTGTGAAGCTAAAAGACACGGCTGCGCCTAGCGAAAAGTTGAAAGTTGAAAGTTAATAATTTCTCTTTTCTCACTCCTCATTCCTCAAATCAAAATCAACATCCCAGTATGAAGCAATAAACAATCATCAAAATACAAATATTTTATGAAAACCTGTCAAATCCTCATTCCTCATTTCCTAAAAATCCGGTCACTTCGATACAATTTTGCTCATACTTCGCAAAATCACTCAGCGACCTACTTCCCATTTCATTAATTCCCCACTCCTCATTCCTCAATTTAAAAGCAGAAATATAGTATGAAGCATATAACTTCATCGAAACTTAAAATTTTCTATGAAGAAAAAAAATCCTCAACTCCTCAATTCCTCAACAAAAAAAATCCTTATCTTTGACCACTCAAAAAATCACACATGAAAGGCATAATACTTGCCGGTGGTGCCGGCACGCGTTTACATCCGTTGACGATTAGTATTTCCAAGCAATTATTGCCGGTTTACGACAAGCCGATGATATACTATCCCCTATCGGTTTTAATGTTGGCAGGCATACGAGAGATTTTGATTATTTCCACGCCCCAAGACTTACCGGCATTTCAAAAACTTTTAGGTGACGGTTCGCAATTCGGCATCAATCTATCTTATGCCGAACAGCCCAGTCCCGACGGATTGGCACAAGCTTTTATCATAGGCGAAGAATTTATTGGCAATGATGATGTCACTTTGATACTCGGCGACAATATTTTCTATGGCGCCGGCTTACAAAAATTGCTAACAGATGCTATTCAAACCGTAGAAAACGACCGGAAAGCCGTTATTTTCGGGGCTTATGTCAACGATCCGCAACGTTACGGTGTGGCGGCATTTAATGCCAACGGACAAGTATTGAGCATCGAAGAAAAACCCAAAGAACCAAAGTCCAATTATGCCGTTGTTGGTTTGTATTTTTACCCGAACAG
>JALVST010000083.1 GCA_027024205.1 Flavobacteriales bacterium
ATGGGAATACTACCCAAAATATCTATAACTGCAAACAAAACCATGGTTGCCGTTATTATTTCGTTAAAACTCAAATGTAAATTCATTGTCATATTGATTTTTTAGCCGGCAAAAGTACGATATTTTTAACAAATCATAATTTTTTACGGAAAATTTTTGCTAACCTATCGACTTGATACAAGATACTTGTTACTTAAGTCTTTCAACCCTGATTTTTTTAATCCTTTTACCGTCAAGAGCAGTGGCGGTCAATTTAAAACCTTTAATTTTGATTTGGTCGTTTTTAGCCGGGAAACTTCCCGAATGTTCCAAGAAAAAACCTGCTAAACTTTCGGCATCCCCCTTTTGACTTTCAAAGTGTTCTTCTTCGTCTTCACTTAAATCAATGATTTTATAAAAATCTTTGAGTGGAATTTTCCCGTCAAATTCGTAAGTATTGTTATCCAAACGGGTAAAATGTTGTTCGTCATGATCATATTCGTCTGTAATTTCGCCGACAATTTCTTCAATCACATCTTCTAAGGTGATGATCCCCGAGGTGCCGCCGTATTCATCCACGACTATTGCCAGGTGGGTTTTTTTCTCTTGAAAATCTTTGAGTAAATCGTCCAATTTCATATTTTCGGGAACAAAAAAGGGTTCCCGCAATAACTTAATCCAGTCAAATTCGGTTTGGTCGAGATACGGTAGCAAATCTTTGGCAAACAAAATACCTATAATATTGTCCATGTTCTCATGATAAACCGGAATGCGTGAAAATCCGTGTTTACTGACGGCTTTTATAACTTTATCGAAAGGCATATCATCTTCCAGGGCAAATACATCGATACGGGGACGCATGATTTGACGGGCTTCGGTTTCTCCGAAAGACACAATACCTTCCCACAGATCCTTTTCTTCTTGGGTGGTTTCGCCATCGTCCGTGAGGTCCAAAACTTGAGACAAATCATCGATACTGATATGTTCGGAACGTTTTTTCAGTCTTTGCTCGACGATATTACTAGATTTAATCAAAAAAACCGATACCGGATAGAATATCTTTTCCAATACCAATAAAGGTGTAGCCATAAATAATGAAAATTGGACCGGATTGCGATTGGCATATACTTTGGGTAAAATTTCACCAAAGAGTAAAATCAAAAACGTAACCAATACGACTTCAATCACAAATTTCCACCAACCTTCAATGTTTTGAAGTAAATCCTTGGTTGCATAAGTGGATAAAATAACGATGGCGATATTGATAAAGTTATTGGCAACCAATATCGTAGCCAGCAATTTTTTAGGTTTATGCAATAGACGTTTGATAACTTGCCCTTGTTTATTTTTTTCCAATTTGTCGAGATGAGCCGGGGTCAGCGAAAAAAAAGCTATTTCGGAACCGGACACGAGCGCCGAAAAAATCAACAAGATGACAATGGCAATTAAATAAGGTAATGATTGTAAAAATAAGGATATACTATCCTGGTCATCCATTGTTTATTTATTTTAGAAAGGTAAGTCATCTTCGGGGACATCCATTTCCGCCGTTTCCATACCGGAGGTTTCGCTTTTTTCAGTACCGTGGGTGTTTTGTTGCGGTTGTGCGGATTGATTGGTTTCCGGATGCATGGTATTTTGTTGGTCTTTGGTTTTTGGTGATAAAAAAGTAAATTCGGTAACGTGTATTTCCGTGGTATAACGGTCTCTTCCGTCGTCACCTGTCCATTTACGGGTTCGTAAACGGCCTTCCAAATAAACTTTATCTCCTTTTTTGGCATAACGTTCAAAAATTTCCGCTAATTTGTTTCTTACTACGATATTATGCCATTCAGTCGTCGTAACACGTTCGCCGGTTTGTTTATTTACATAACTGTCATTGGTAGCCAAAGGAAAACGTCCGATTGAATTACCTCCATCAAAAAAATGCATCTTGACATTATCTCCCAAATGACCAATTAAAATTACTTTGTTAATTGTTCCGTTCATAGTGAATTAATTAAATGCGCTTAAAATGAAAATGAAATTATTTTCAAAGGTATATCATAAAAGCTTATTTTCCAAATAATAATTTTAAAACCGTAAAAAATAAAAAGTAAAGCGCCTGATAAAATACATTATTTAATAAAGTTTTAAATAAAATTTTACTTTTGACAAAAATATTTTATGAACTTTTATACTTCATCTATTTCACATTTTCTCAATTCTAAAAACCACCAAATATTCTATGAAGTAATTAGTTTTTATTAAGGTCTAAAATATTCTGAAAAAAATCTTAAATCTGAGATCAATAAAAGCTCTCACTTCCTCAAAAAAAATACTTTTATGCCCGGCATCTATATACATATCCCCTTCTGCAAGCAAGCCTGTTATTACTGCAATTTTCATTTTAGTACGTCCTTGAAACACAAAGACGCCTTAATCGATATAATAATTGCAGAAATTGACAAGCGGGCGCCGGCATGGCAAAGTTTTGATTACAACACCATCTATTTCGGTGGTGGGACCCCCTCGCTATTGCCGGTAGCGGATATAGAAAGAATTTTAGATAAATTATATCAAACATTTTCAATCGAGACGAATACCGAAATCACTTTAGAAGCCAATCCCGATGATTTGAATTTGGAAAAACTTAAAGATATTAAATCGTTAAATATCAACAGGTTAAGTATTGGCGTCCAGTCTTTTTTTGATGAGGATTTACGCAAACTCAACCGTTCGCACAATGCGTTGCAAGCCAAACAAGCGATTGATGCGGCACACAAAGCAGATTTTGACAACCTTACCATTGATTTAATTTACGGGATACCCGGTTTGACAGATGACAAATTTTTAACTAATATTCAAAGCATTTTGGGTTTTCATATCCCGCATGTGTCTGCTTATGCTTTGACGGTGGAACCGCAAACCGCTTTGGCATGGCAAATCAATAAAAAAAAGTTTCCACCTGTTTCGGAGGAGCAATCGGCACGGCAATTTTACCTTTTAAGAGAGACGCTTTTGGCAAACGGCTTTGAACATTATGAAATCTCCAACTTTGCCAAACCCTTTTTTATCTCCCGGCACAACAGTCATTATTGGGAGAATGTACCTTATTTGGGATTGGGACCTGCGGCGCATTCTTACAACGGAAAAGAACGCCGGTGGAATGTGGCTAATAACGTTCTTTACATAAAAAATCTTAAATCCGGTAATTATTATGAAAAGGAAATTTTAACCTCACAGGATATTTTCAACGAATTACTGATGACCGGCTTACGGACCTCGCGTGGTGTAAATCTGAACGATATAGCTGCTCTTGGTGACCAATATCTTTCGTATTTGAATAAACAAAGCAAGAAATATGTTGAAAATCAACAGCTTATTTTGGAAAGAGGGTTTTTAAAACCTAATCCGGAACATTGGTTTGTGATTGAAGGGATTATAAGTGATTTGTTTTTAGTAGCAAGTAACTAGTATCAAGTGGAATGTCTCAGTAGAAAGCATCAAAAGTGCATTATAAAAAACTTTCAACTTTCGGTCACTGAGCTTGTTGAACTGCAACTTTCAACTTATATATATTACGCACTGTTCAAGAGATAAATCAACACCCCCGTAAAACTAACATACAACCACAACGGCAAGGTACGTTTTGCCCATTTTTTATGTAATGCATCTTGTCTTTCAAATCCGTAAACCAGCGTAATTAAAATTAAAGGAATAATCAATGCCGCCAAAAACACATGAGTCAAAAGTATTGCCAGATAAAAAACCTTAATCCATCCGGTGTCACCAAATCGTGTAGGAGGGACCGTAAAATGATATGTCAGGTAGGATATAAAAAATATAATAGTTAAAAATAAAGCGAGCATGATAAACCGGACATGCTGTTTGATGTTTTTTCTCTTGATAAAATAATTGGCTGTTAACAATGAGATAAAGCTCAATGAGTTTAAGATGGCGTTTAATTTTGGTAAAAAAATAAATTTTGCGGGATTTTCAATTTGAAAATCCCGCAAAATGATAGATAAAACGACTAAAATCAATGCCAGTAAACTGACACTCATAATTAATATTTTATGTTTAGTTTTCAATGTTTTAGACCTTATAACTGTAACAAAAATAACACTAATAAAATATAATAATGTGTTTATTATATCAATATAAATTATTGCTACGATAAATAAAAATTATAAAAGCGCTATTAAATGTAACTTTTAATACTTTATTTTTGTCGCATTTGTTACAAACAACGCATGAGAAACAAATTATCGTTTACACTTTTACAATATTCTTATTTAACTAAATTCAGGGTCGATATCATTGTTGCATTGACAGCCGTATTCGGTTATATAATAGGCGTCGAACAAATAAATTGGTTAGATGTTTCGGCTGTCTTCACCGGTGGGCTATTGGTTACGGCAACAGCTCATATCATTAACCAGATAATTGAAAAACAATATGATGCCAAGATGTTACGAACGGCACATCGTCCTTTGGTAACCGGCGTTGTAAGTTTTAAAGAAGCGGTTTTATTAGCCCTCGTTTTCAGCATTGCCGGATTATTTTTGTTGTATAATATTCAGCCAGAGGCAGCTTTTATTTCTTTTGTGTCCTTGGTAATGTATGCTTTTATTTATACACCACTTAAACGTATTCATCGTATAGCCATTTGGATAGGCGCCATACCAGGTGCTTTGCCTGTTTTAATAGGTTATGTGGCTGCTGCTGGTAGAATCGATTTGTTAGCAATTTATTTGTTTGGTTTTCAAGTAGTTTGGCAATTGCCTCATTTTTGGTCTATTGCTTGGTTGTGGCATGACGAATACCGCAAGGGAGGCTATGATTTATTACCGGTTAAAGGGGGTAAATCGACCGTTAATGCTTTGTTGACTTTTCTATCGGTGTTTTTAATTGTCCCTTTTCTATACGGTTTTTATCATTACAGGTTTGTAAACAATGGCATTTTTATATTAATGCTTGTTTTTACCTTGTTTTTTTCTTGGCCGGCATACCGGCTGTTTAGATTGAGAAAAGAGAAATCGGCCAAAAATTTACTTTTGGCCTCCATTATATATTTACCGTTAATCCAATTATTATTAATCATTCAACATACCAATTAATATAACTATGAAAATATTTCCGGAAAACGCCAGTAGTTACGGAGCCGAAATTGACTTTATATTTTGGCTGATAACCGCAGTGGTTGCCGTTGGAAGTGTGGTTGTTATCTTTTTGATATTATACCCCCTTTTGACTCGCAGTAAATACAGAACATCAGAACAACGCTATCTGAAAGGGAACAATTTCAAACAGATGAAACTCATCTATTTGGGCATTGCCATTTTAGCGATAGCGGATTTTTCTTTTCTGTTTAAAGAAGGATCTACTTGGAAAAAAATCGAAGAGACTTTACCCCAAGAAGATTTGCATGTAGCTGTTGTCGGTCGTCAGTGGATGTGGGAATTTGTTTATCCCGGACCCGACGGTAAGTTATATACGGTCGACGATGTTAAGTCAGTAAATCAATTGTATGTGCCGGTAAATGTGGTTGTACATATGGATATTCAATCTTATGATGTGATACACAGTGTTTTTATCCCCAATGCCCGTTTTAAACAAGATGCATTACCGGGACGAAGTATCAAACGCTGGATTAAATTGATCAAAACCGGTTCCTTTCCTTTGACTTGTGCTGAGATTTGCGGTATCGGTCATGCTAACATGAAAGCAACAATCACGGTTCAAACCCCGGAAGAATTTCAAAAAACCTTAGCTAAACTATATAAAAAATAACCTAACTATGAATACGCATAAAAAACAAGGTTTTTGGCACCGTTTCTTTTTCTCGTTAGACCATAAGGATATCGGCTTCCAATACATGCTAACCATCTTTGTAATGGTCGCAATAGGAGGCTTTTTTGCTTACGTTTTTCGTATGCATTTGGCTTTCCCCGACATGAAAGTACCGTTATTCGGACTGGTTACCAATAAAGATTATAACATGTTGATTACCAACCACGGATTGATTATGATGATGTGGCTGGCGTTGGGAATGCTTTTGGCGGTTGCCGGCAATTTTTTAATTCCCATTATGATTGGGACCGATGATATGGCTTTTCCTAAGCTTAACAAAATTTCATATTGGTTTTTCCTTATCAGTGTGATCTTAATGATTGCTTCTTTCTTTATGCCCAAAGGCGGGTTAGGAGGCGGTTGGACTTTATACCCTCCTTTATCAACCGGAGATTTCGGTTACAATACACCTTACAAGGGTTTTGCCGACCGTTTTTTTACGGCCAATACTTTTGTATTACTCGCTATTGTATTTGAATTTACTTCTCTTTTGATGGGTGGAATTAATTTCTTTGTAACCACTCTAAACAAAAGAGCCAAAGGAATGAGTTTGTTTAAAATGCCAGTAGTCGTTTGGATGATCAATATTGCCAGCGTCTTGTTTATGTTTTCGGTTGGTCCTTTGGTAGCCGGAACTTTTATGTTGTTACTTGATATCAATGTCGGTACTGGTTTTTATGATGCGTATCGCGGTGGCGACCCGTTACTTTGGGAACATTTATTCTGGTTTTTCGGGCATCCTGAAGTATATGTGATTTTATTGCCGCCACTCGGTATTTTAGCTGAAATTATTTCAAATAATAGCCGGAAACCATTGTTCGGTTACAAGTTTATAATTAAGATGACCTTACTAGCCGGTATTTTATCAATGATGGTATGGGCACATCATCAATTTGTGGCCGGTATAAACCCTAAAGCTGCAACGGTATTCAGTATTTTGACTATTATCATTTCATTGCCCTTTGCCGGTATTATTTTGGCTTATATCGCTACATTATGGTATGGAAAAATCCGTTTTACCCTGCCAATGAAATGGGCATTGGGGGCCATTACTTTGTTTACATTGCTTGGCGGATTTACCGGTTTGCATTTAGGGGCTTCGGTTTTTGACATTTATGCCCACGATACGTCTTTTGTCGTAGCACATTTTCACTATACCTTATTTCCGACGGTTATCTTTGGCACATACGCCGCCATGTATTTCTGGTTTAACAAATTTACCGGTCGTCATTTGAATAAGACCCTGGGAAATATTCATTTTTGGCTGACTTTTATATTTTTTAACGGTTTTGCATTTCCGTTGTTTTTACTCGGATTGGCAGGACAACATCGTCGTATAGCCGATTACCGTCAATTTGAGTTTTTAATGCAAGACCCTTTACCGCTATACCGTCATATTGCAACGATAAGTGCGGTTATTCTGATTTTGACCCAATTTATTTTTATTTTCAATTTCTTTTGGTCGTTGAAAAAAGGCAAGAGAGTTGAAAGTAACAATCCATGGGATTCCAATACTTTGGAATGGCAAACAAGTTCGCCACCTCCTCATGGCAATTTTGAAACCTATCCTGTTGTACATCACGGACCTTACGAGTATAATATGCCCGGAAAAGATAAAGATTTCACCCCTCAAAACGAAGCTTAACTATGAATACAACAGTATCAAAAAAAATAACTTGGAGAGACATTCCGCAAGCCCGATTGGCTGTTTGGACTTTGATAGCCGGAGAATTTGCTATTTTCGGAGGTTTAATCGTTATGTATATCCTCAACCGTATAAAATATGAAAGTTGGGGCGAAATGGCGCAACATACCAATGTCATTGCCGGCACTGTCAATACTTTTGTGCTTTTGACCAGTAGTTATTTTGTAGTCAAAGCACACGAAGCTGCCGTGTATCGCAACAAAGCTAAAATCAAAATGTGGATTTGGCTCACCATTTTGTGTGCTTTAATATTTTTGGGAATTAAAACTTATGAATATTCTCATGAAATTATGCACGGTTTTACATTACCAGGCAAACATTTGTTGGCCGAAGGCAAAAATGTCGATACCATGTATTGGGGCTTTTATTATACGATGACCGGATTACACGGCTTGCACGTAGTAGCAGGGGCTTTGGCCTTGTTTTTTGTCATGCGGGGCGTGACCAAAACCGGCGAAAATTATCATCGTATTGAAGCCGCCGGACTGTATTGGCATATGGTTGATATTATCTGGATATTCTTATTCCCTTTGATTTACCTTATTCATTAATCTAAATAATTTTTTATTATGAGTTCACATAAACCCCACGGATTGGAACACGAAATATGGGTCCCTGCCGACCCCGATTATCACGGACATGCCAATTATTTGAAAGTTTATATCGCTTTATTGGTATTTTTTGCTCTGACAGTATTTGCGTCTTTTATTGGCAATCCGATGATTGTTTTTATCATTGTTTTTAGTATTTCCATCATTAAAGGTAGCATGGTCTTGTTATATTTTATGCATTTGAAATGGGAACCGAAATTGATTTGGATTTTGTTGGGACTTGCTTTGATGACTTTAACTTTTTTGATTGTCGGTTTGTATCCGGATGTTGTACCTGTAACACGTTATTTGGTTCCAAAACCTTAAAAAAAATGGATACGCTAACATCACAAAATATCAAAACACAAAAACCACCTGTTGCCGGCAGTGTATTGGGAATTATAATGGTAATTATCGTAGAAATGATGTTTTTCGGCGGTTTAATCAGTGCTTTTATTTTAGCAAAATCCGGAAAAGTTGAATGGCCACCTGCCGGACAACCTCGCTTGCCCTTCTTCATTACGTTTACCAACATGCTCGTGCTTTTGGCTTCGGCTTATACCATGTTGTTGTATCTCAAAGATTTATCTAAGGATATGCTTACGGTCAAATTTTTGAAGATGACCATCTTACTCGGTGCTATCTTTTATATTGTTCAGGCATATGAATGGGTACGCATTTTGATTTTCGGTATGCATACCGGCCGCGGTTTGTTTACCTCGTTTTTTTATACCTTGATAGCTTTACATGGTTTGCATGTATTAATAGGGTTATTGCTTTTGATTTGGGTGTTCAAAATTGTTAAGAATCAACAACTTGACAAACAACAAAGCTTCGGATTGACCGTTGGTTTATTTTGGTTTTTTGTAGTAGCTCTTTGGCCGGTTTTATATTATTTAATCTACTTAGACTAATTATAATGAAGAAATTAATTATATGGGGCCTGTTAGTCTTGCCTAAGATCAGTTTGGCATGTAGTTCTTGTAATGTTGAATTTTCTGAGGACGAAAAAAAATCTTATTTGATAGCAACCGGTATGTTGGTCGTTATTCCATTCGTACTTTTGTGGTACTTGGTCAAATTTATCAGAAAAAACTATAAATAAATGTCTAAATTTTTATCTATTTTTATTTTAACATTATTTCTGTTTTCTTGCCACGACAATGTTAGAAAATTACCTGTTTTATCTAAATATAAAATTGTTGATGGCGATACGTTTTATCAAAAAATACCGCATTTTGTTTTATTAAATCAAGATAGTGTTCCTTTTGACAGCCGGCAATTGGAAGGCAAAGTACATGTGACTGATTTTATGTTTACCTCTTGTCCCGGCATTTGTCCGGTTATGACTTTGCAAATGAAACGGTTACAAGAAATGACCAAAGATTTTCCACCGTTTCAAATGCTTTCGTTTACCGTTGATCCTGACAGGGATACGTCGTCAAAATTAAAAGTTTATGCCCGTGAACACCGGGCAGATTTAAAACGATGGACTTTTTTGACCGGTCCTATGGACAGTATTTACAAGGTCGGGATTGAAGGTTATTACCTCGGTATGCAAAAAGACAGCACGGAACCTGGTGGGTATTTGCACTCTGGTAGGTTTGTTTTGGTTGATGGTAAAGGTTTGATACGCGGTTATTATGACGGTACTAATGTAAATGACGTTAATCGTTTGAGAGATGATTTGGCAGTTTTGTTGGAAGAAAAATGATGTCTAAGCAATATCACAATCAAATTGCCAATTGGCTAATTTTAGGCGCTTTTATGGTCTTACTGATGGTCATTATCGGAGGTATTACCCGTTTGACCCATTCGGGTTTGTCTATCGTCACTTGGCAACCTATAAAAGGAATTTTACCGCCATTGAATGACACACAATGGCAGCATGCGTTTGATGCATATAAGCATATACCGGAGTATCAAAAAGTTCATTATTACTTTACTCTACAGGATTTTAAACACATTTTCTTTTGGGAATATACCCACAGAATGCTCGGCAGGTTAATCGGCTTGGTATTTTTTGTACCGTTTTTATATTTTTGGGTTACCGGAAGAATAAAAAGTAAAAGATTATTTAGACGACTCTTATTGATTTTTACATTGGGTGGTATACAAGGCTTGGCCGGTTGGTATATGGTCAAAAGCGGTTTGGTTGAAAATACCAGTGTCGATCATTTACGATTGGCTTTGCACATGTTTATTGCATTACTTGTATTGACAAGTATTGTTTGGACAGTTTTTGAGTTGAAATGGTCTGAGAAAACCTCTGTCAAACAGCCGCAAATTTTTAATTTTTTACTGGCGACTTGGTTTTTGGTTATTATTCAAATAGTTTACGGTGGTTTTACAGCCGGTTTAAAAGCCGGTAACGTCTTCCCGACTTATCCTAAAATGGGACAAAACTGCTTACCAGATATCTCTTTTAAGGTCTTTGCTACGGAGGGCGTGTCAAGTTTGATTGATTTTCCGGCTACGGTCCAGTTTATACACCGTTGGTTGGGGTTTGTAATCCTATTATGGATATTATATTTTTATTTTACACTGCGTAAACAAACCGGTTACGTGAGATTAAAAAAAATTTTATTGTTTGTTGTATTATTAACCGGTTTACAATACACTTTCGGCGTTTTGGTTATCTTGTTAAAAGTACCTATCAGTTTGGCTGTTACGCATCAATTAACGGCTTTTATTTTGTATTTATCTATTTTGGGTGGTATTTACATAAGTTCGGGTCATCACAGTCGATTTTAATAAAAAACCGCCTTGATATCCAAGGCGGCATTTTTTAATCAGCTTACTAAATTAGATTTAGTATCGATCTTCCATGTCACGAAGTCGTTGGATATACTTCGCTTTAAGAATTTGTTGTCTACGTTTGACAGAAGGTTTTGTATATTCTTTACGTTGTCTGATTTGACGCATCATTTTGGTTTGGTCAAATTTACGTTTAAAACGTTTCAACGCTCTGTCAATAGACTCTCCTTCTTTTACAGGTATGATCAACATAATTTTACACCTCTTTTTTGTTGGTTAATACTTAATTTTGAGCGACAAAGATACTAATTTTAGTTAAAAGTTAAAAGTTGAAAGTTGCAGGGCAAACTCATACTTTTACATTTAACACCTTCAGTAAATACTTATTATCCCAACCTGCTCTCAATCTTTTTCCTTTAATTCCCTGTTTTTCAGTCTTCTCATTTTTTAAAAGATTTAATGCTATTCTCAATAATAAAGAATAATTTTGAGCAGCATTACCAGCTCTTTTTCTAGAACTATCTTCTGAAAAATCGACATCTAGAATCCAGTGTAATTTATTCTCAATACCCCAATGAGAACGTATTGCAGACTGAAAAAAACTTGCGTCTTTCTTATGACTTGATATACAATATCGTGTTGAAGTTTCACTTTTCTTATCACTATTTTTAAAATCTCGTGTACTTTCAATTTTTATTATACTTTTTAAATTTTCCCACTCACTATTGTTCTCAATAAACTGAAAGTCCGTTATTACGCTACAAATACGTGTTTCAATTCTTCCGTGTCCAAAATCTATATCTTCATCAATTTTTATTTTTTTTGAGAATCTAAATTCATCTTCAATTTGTTCTAATAAATTTGGTTGATTGGCTTTAACTGACAGAATATAATCAGCATCATTTTCGATTATATTTTTTGTAATTTCTTTTTGAGTTCCCATAGCATCAATGGTTATAGTATTGCCGGAAATATCAAGAATATTTAATAAGTTTGGTATAGCTGTAATCTCATTAGATTTTTCATCTGTTTTAACTTGTCCTAATACAATATTGTTTTCACTTGCCCATGCACTAACCATATGAATAGGATATTTATTGCCTTTATTTTTTGCACCTCTTACAGTTTTTCCGTCAATCGCAATTACTTGTTCTGTTTTTAAATCTGTGATAGAGCTGATCCATTGTATAAAACAATTTTCTAACTGGGGCGCATCAATTGCCGAGAACACCCTGTTTATAGTATCTTCCGAGGGTATGCCGTTTGGCAATTCAAGAAAAGTTTTAAGAAATTCTTCTTTTGCTTTTGCAAAACCAACCATTTGTTTCCAGGTTTCTACCCCAGAAATCACTGAAATTATTCCGATGAGAAGGATGTCAATTAATTTATGACGTTGGTTTATATGGCTTCTAGGGTCTTGTACTTGGCTGAAAATGCCAATTAAACTGCTTGCTTGTTTCATATATCTATATTATTGGTTATCAATACAATATACGAAAAATCAAGCGTTTTAACAAACTATTTTTTAGTTGTTTTTTAAATAATTTTTTGTGAAAAAAGTGTGCGTTTGCCCTGTTGAAAGTTGAAAGTTTCACTTCGACAAGCTCAGTGACCGAAAGTTGAAAGTTTTTAGCAAGTAAATAAAGATAAGTGTCAAGCGTTAAACTATTTAGTTTATTGATTATCAAAAGTTTAAAAACCATATTGAGACGTAACAGTTTTTGCAAACCTATCAGGACTTCTAAAAATAAAAAAACCGCACTTGTAAAAACAAATGCGGTTTTTTAATAAAAAGCGGGGCGGCGACTTACTTTTCCACCTGTTGGTAGTATCATCAGCGCAGTCGGGCTTAACTTCTCTGTTCGGTATGGGAAGA
>JALVST010000084.1 GCA_027024205.1 Flavobacteriales bacterium
ACTGTTTTAAGCAGTTTTATCTGTAAAAATGAATGTTTATAAGGTTCCTTAATCAATATTTATAGAAATTTTGGAGTGTTATAAAAAATATTTGATGAAAAAATAATTTATGCCGAAAATTAAAAAATTAAACAAAAAAAGAGGCCGTCTCTATTACTTTTGAGACAGCCTCTTTTTTTTCAAATTATTTAAAAAAACGTATCTTTGAACAAATCGTTTTTTAATCAACTATATAAAAGTCAACTTGATGAAGTTACACATTCTCGGATGTCATTCGGCTACCCCACGTAGCACGGTTTTTCCCAGTTCGCAAATAGTTGAAACCGGCAACGAACTCCTTTTGATAGATGCCGGTGAAGGTATGCAAATCCAATTGCGAAAATACAAGCATAAATTTAACAAAATTCAACATATTTTTATTTCACACTTACACGGTGATCATTTTTTCGGATTAGTAGGTTTCTTATCCAGCTTACGACTGATAGGTAGAGAAAAACCCATGCATATTTACGCCCCAGTAGGGCTCAAACAAATCATCGAAATGATATTCAAACTGACACAAACCGACATTAATTATCCACTATTTTATCACGAACTATCTTCACCGGAAAGTGAAATAATTTTAGAAACTGACAAATACCACGTCAAGACCATTCCTTTGAGACATCGTATTTATACCAACGGTTTTCTGATTCAAGAAAAACCGGCCTTACGTAAACTTAATATTGAAGCCGTCAAACAATACCCCGAAATAGAAACTTGGGCTTATCACAACCTCAAACGCGGTAAAGATTTTGTACGGGAAGACGGTAGTATTATTCCAAATGAAAAACTGACCCTTCCCCCTACCCCTACCAAATCTTATGCGTATTGTTCCGATACCGTTTACAAACCGGATATCATCCCGTTTATCAAAGGAATAGATTTGCTTTACCATGAAGCGACATTTCTTGAAGTCCATAAAGACTTAGCCGCAAAAACCAAACATAGCACTGCCAAACAAGCGGCACAAATAGCTAAAGATGCCGGTGTCAAGTTTTTGGTTTTAGGACATTTTTCATCCCGCTATCCCGATGAAAGTCAATTTAAAAAAGAAGCCCGCGAAATTTTTCAAAATGTGGATATTGCAGAAGAAGGAAAGAGTTTTGAGGTTTAGTTAAACCATTAAATATTGCTTCAGGGAACAAGAATACATGCTGTCAGCACCGGTAGATACACGACAGAGCGGGGTGTTAGTATCAAATAGATATCTACTAGGTTCCCAAAACCTGGTAGGTCTGAGAAAGGCAGTAACCTTATAGGTACAAAATTTGTGAATGTTCCATTGATACCGGGAGGCGCAGGACGGAAAACTAACAACAAATCATCATATCATCAACTCATCAGTTCATCATTTCATCAACCTAATACGGGTCTACATCAACCACCACTTGCACCGACTTAAAATAAGCGATATTGTGAAAAGTATTAAGTACTTTTAAAATATAACGTTTCTGTTCGGGTAAAGTCTTACTCGGAGGCAATTTGATTAAAACTTCTTTGATAAAACGATTTTTGATACGCGGAATCAATGCATCGGAAGGTCCTAAAACTTTTTCAAAAGCATTGGCAAAAGATTTTTGTAACCATTCGGCGGCTTCTTGACATTTTTGCAAGTTTTTATCTTTAATGATTAAATTAATCATCTTGCTGTACGGCGGATAAAATAATTCACGTCTTTGGGCAATCTGCATATTGTATAAACTTTGATAATCGCCTTTTAAAACCATTTGAAGTACCGGATGTTCCGGATTAAAAGTTTGTATAAGAACTTTTCCTTGTTCTTTTTGCCGGCCGGCACGTCCCGCTACTTGCATCAACATCTGAAAACTACGCTCATCGGCTCTGAAATCAGGGTAATACAACAATTGGTCGGCATTCATAACCACCACCAAACCGACATTGGCAAAATCCAAACCTTTAACCAGCATTTGCGTTCCAACCAAAATATCGGTTTCCAAATTTTGAAACTTACTCAGAATATTGGCAAAACTGTTTTTACCTCTTGTCGTATCACTGTCAAGACGGTCCACAACAGCATTTTCAAAGAAAATTTGCAAATCGTTTTGTATCTGTTCCGTCCCGATACCTTTGTAATTGATAGACGGATTGCCACAAACCGGACACAATAAAGGCACTTCGGTTTGATAACCGCAGTAATGACATTTGAGCTTATGCTGATGCTTGTGCAAAGTCAAACTGACATCACAATGCGGACAATCCATCACATGTCCACAATCTTCACATTGGGCTACGGGCGCATACCCGCGACGGTTTTGAAATACGATAACCTGTTTTTTAACCTGTAAAGTTTTTTCAATAGCTTCCAACACATATTCGGAAAAATTTCCTTTTGTCCGTTTACGTCTCAAAGCTTCTTTCAAATCAACAATTTCAATATCAGGCAATTGCACCCCACCGAAACGTTCTTGCAACCTAACGATATTGTAACGTTGCCGCCGCGTATTAAAATAAGTTTCAATACCCGGCGTAGCCGAACCCAATAATACAGGCGATTGATATATTTTGTGCAGATATACGGCCAAATCGCGAGCTTGATAACGCGGAGCCGGTTGTACTTGTTTGTACGAAGGTTCGTGTTCTTCATCGACTATAATCAAACCAAGGTCTTGAAAAGGTAAGAAAATACCCAAACGGGCTGATAAAACAATTTGTGCAGTTTGTTGTTTGTGCAATACATTGAGCCACACTTCTCGGCGTTCCTGTTGCGAATATTTGGAATGATAAACCGAAATGGCATTACCGAATATTTTGGTCAAACGCTGCACCAATTGAGTTGTAAGGGCAATTTCCGGTACCAAATACAACACTTGTTTGCCTTGTTTGATAACCTCTTTTATCAAATGAATGTAAATTTCGGTTTTACCACTCGACGTGATACCGTGTAACAAAACTGGTTTGTCTTTGAGAAATAAACTTTTTATCTCTTTTAAAGCTGTTTTTTGTGAGGAAGATAATTCTTTAATCTGCTCCGAAGCCGCTTCAAAATTGATACGGTCGATATTGGTTTTGATTTCAAATAAAATACCTTTATTTATCAAAGATTTTAATGATGATAACCCGGCACCACTCTGCTCCAACAATTGTTTTTTGAGCACGGGTTTACCTTGGCGTTGTAAACTGAAAAATTGCAGTAAAATTTGTCGTTGTTTTTCAGCATTTTTGCTCAACGCTTCAAACAACTCGTTAATTTTTTCTCCTTGCCATTGTTCGGACAATTGCAAATAAGTTTCGGTTTTGGGTTTGTATTTTTCTTTAACTTCCTGAATACTTCTAATCACCCCCTTTTTTATAAGCGAATTAACAATTTTAAATATTTTTTTTTCGCCGAACAAATCCTGCAAACTTTTGATACTGACCGTTTTTTGCAATTGCAAAGCCTCGACAATCAAATATTCGTCATCGGACAATTGCAGTTGATTATCCGTGACGCCTTCGTTAAGCATCAAAAAAGTTTCGCTTTGAAGCATAAATGATCCGGGTAATGCCGCTTTGAGTACGATACCGGGCGGCGATAAATAATAAGACGATGTAAACCGAAATAATTCCCATTGAAAATCATTAATAATCGGTTGATTATCAATAATATGTAAAATCGGCTTAGTCTCGTAATGTAAAGGTTTTTTGAAGTGTTTTTTAACAACGATGCCGGTTTGTAAACGTTGTTTACCGAAACTAACCGCCACACGCATCCCCTTTTGCAAAAAGTCAAATTCTTTCTTGTTTACCTTGTAAGTAAAACTATTCCACAAATTGAGTGGCAAAACAACGTCGATATAATATTTTTGGTCTTTGTCCAATTTTATCAAGCAAATGATTGTAACTTAATCAAATTATGATAAATACCTTCCTTTTGCATCAATTGTTGATGGGTACCCATTTCCACAATTTCCCCTTTGTGCATAACGACAATTTTATCAGCATTTTTAATAGTTGACAATCTGTGAGCAATAACAATAGACGTACGGTTGACCATCAGGTTATCCAAAGCGTCTTGAACCAATTTTTCGGATTCCGTATCCAAAGCCGAAGTGGCTTCGTCCAAAATTAAAACCGGTGGATTTTTAAGTATGGCACGGGCAATATTCAAACGTTGTTTTTGACCACCCGAGAGTCGGTTACCGCTGTCACCGATATTGGTGTCATAGCCGTTAGGAAGTTCCATAATAAATTCATGGGCATTCGCAATTTTGGCGGCTCTGATTATTTCATCCATAGTGGCACCGGGTTTACCCAAAGCGATATTGTTACGCACCGTATCGTTAAACA
>JALVST010000085.1 GCA_027024205.1 Flavobacteriales bacterium
AATGCCATGCCCCGCGACCCCTTAATTAAAACGGTTGCGTCTTTAATTTTATTAAAAATACCACTGTCTATAAACTCTTGTGTCGTTATAAAAACAGGTAAATCCGTTTGGGTCCGGCTGAAATTTTTGCCTATCAAATAAGCCTCAATACCTTTTTTTTTGACCATATCCACTATAGCCTGATGTTCAACGGCAGACGTATCGCCCAGCTCAAACATATCACCCAAAACGGCCACTTTACGATTACCTGACATCTGTGTCAAATTGTTTAAAGCCGCCTGCATACTGGTCGGATTGGCATTATAAGCGTCCAAAATAATCAAATTACGATCTCTCTCCAAAATTTGCGACCGCATATCTTTGGGCGTATATTGCTCTAATGCTTGCTTGATTTCCCGGTCTGACAAATTAAAAAATTTACCTACGGCAATAGCATAGCCTATATTCGATAAATTATATTTTCCGGTCAATTTGGTTTGGATCTCAGTATCGTTTAGACGTATTTTCAATGCCGGTCCATTTGAAACATTCAGCAATTGCACATCGGCCCCGGATTTATTTTTAAAACTAAACGTATATGACTTTATACCCCCGGCCGCTTTTCTGACCAATTCATCATCCAAATTGACAAAGAGCATTCCATCTTTTTGTTTCAAATACTCAAATAAAGCAGATTTTTCTTTCAAAACACCGTTCAAGTCTTTAAATTCTTCAAGATGGGCTTTACCAATACTGGTAATGATACCAAAATCAGGATCAGTTATCTTTACCAAAGTTTCTATTTCGCCGAAATGATTGGTCCCCATTTCCACAATGGCAATATCTGTGTCTTCAGGTATCTCCAATAAAGTCAAAGGGACCCCTATATGATTGTTCAAATTTTTATAAGTAGCTGCCGTCCGGTATCTTTGTGACAGAACGGCATTGACCAATTCTTTGGTAGTGGTTTTACCATTACTACCGGTAATACCGATAACCGGCATCCCGACATATTGCCTGTGAAAATGCCCTAATTCTTGTAAAGTTTTTAGGGTATCCTCGACATAAAAATAGCGTTTTTTCTTGACTATATCTTTCTTTTTATCATCAATTACGGCAATATGGGCGCCTTTTTTCAGGGCTTCTTCTGCAAAATCATTCCCGTCAAAACGTTCGCCTTTTATCGCCCAAAAGATATCACCCTGTTCAACTTCCTTACTGTTTCTAGTGATTTTGGGATGCGATAAAAAAATCTCGTGCAATTCTTTAATCTGTTTCTCCGCCATATTTTTTGATATATTTTTCTATTTTTTCGACCATTTCTTTATTGCCGACATAAAACGGCACGCGTTGATGTAATTCATGCGGCTTGATTTCCAATATCCGTTGATGACCATTTGAAGCTTTACCTCCTGCTTGTTCGGCTAAAAATCCAATGGGATTACATTCGTACAACAATCGCAATTTGCCACTGGGATACCGGCTCGAATTGGGATACAAATATACCCCACCTTTAATCATATTACGATGAAAATCAGAGACTAACGAACCGATATAACGTGACGTGTAAGGACGGTCGCCTTCTTCTTCTTGACAATATTTGATATATTTTTTGATACCTTTAGGAAAATGCCGGTAGTTCCCTTCGTTGATAGAATAAATTTTACCTTTTTCGGGAAAATACATGTCGGGATGTGACAAATAAAATACCCCGAGGGCCGGATTAAGTGTAAAACCATTGACCCCGTATCCGGTTGTATATACCAACATGGTCGAAGTACCGTAAATCACATAACCGGCGGCAATCTGATTAACCCCGGGCTGTAAAAAATCTTCTTCGGTAACCGGTTTTCCAACCGGGCTGATACGGCGGTAAATGGAAAAAATAGTCCCGACCGATACGTTGACATCAATATTTGAAGAACCATCTAAAGGATCCATCAATACAATGTATTTATTATTATTTCCATTGTCTTTTCCTACAATGTTGATAAAAGAATCTTCCTCTTCGGAAGCAATTCCACAAACAATTTCGCGGTTAATCAAAGCCTGAATGAAAACTTTATTGGCAAACACATCGAGTTTTTGTTGTTGTTCGCCTTGCACATTTTCATTATCAGCCGCTCCGATAATATCGACCAAACCGGCTTTATTTACTTCGTGATTGACCACTTTGGCCGCCAATCTGATTGAATTGAGTAAACTACTCAATTCACCTGTTGAATAAGGAAAATGGGCTTGTCTGTCAATGATAAATTCGCCTAAGGTTACGGGTTGTTTCATAGCGGTTAAGTTATCTGGTTTTAATCCGGTAAGTGCCAGAAACCTGCCGGATTTTTATTTTATTTTGTCTCTTTCTTTTTGTATTATTAAAACCTACCGGATTTTACCTAATCATTTTAGCAATTTATTAAATTAATATTGAACTGAAATATAATTTTATCCAAACATCAAACCGGTCGGGTTTTAAATGCCAAACAGCTTGTCGCCTAAAAGTGCGTTACAAACTGTATCTTAAAATTACGTCCGGGAGCACTAATAGCCGATGCAAATTCTTTATAATGTATATCAAAAATATTTTCGACCCCTACATTGATAGAAATACCCTGATTGATATGATAAGTTGCATACCAATTAAAAACATGCCATTGCGGAAAACCGAGATATTTACCGGTAACAGGGTCAAACGGCGATTCTTCAATATTATCCGCCCCACCTATCACATCATATTCATCAACAGGTTTTTTCAACATAAAACGATATTGCAAAGCCGTTTCAAAATTAACAAATTTAAAGGTCAATTTGGCATTACCGTAAACCGGGGGTATGGAGGGTAACTGACGATCTTTGTCAAACATCCGGCCTTTGGTATAAAAGATACCGCCATCCAAACCGAAATGTTTGTTAAATCTTCCTTCCAAAGTGAGGGAACCACCGTAAATTTCAGCATTTCCGGCATTGACATTGGCATAAGTTTCAGCCGGTTCACCGTCATAAATAATCGTTGTTTGTCCGGGTTGTAATTCAAACTTGTCCCGGGAAATATAATTGTATAAAAAAGAGTAATATGTATCAAAAGAAATATTAAACTTTTTCCGGTTAAAAAAACGGGTGATAGCTATCTCACCATTGTAAGCATACTCGGGCTTCAAATAAATATTGGGGACTATTACTTTACCTTTCTTTTCTCTGATTTTACCGATATCGTCCACATTAGGCGAACGGAATCCGGAAGATGCCAAAATATTAAATTTCCAATTTTCAGGCGTAAAAATATAACTGATATCGCCGGTAAAAGCAAAATTGGCCAATTCGTTAATGTTATAAGGCAATGTGATAAAAGTATTGTCTTTCCATATAACACTGACATAAGTTTGGGTAAAACGCATCCCGGTATTAAAACTGGATTTTTTACTGACATTAAATTTGTAGTTACCGTAAGCGGCAAAACTGGAATAATGGCTACCGCCATCGGGATAACGCGTCGGGACAGGTGGTCCTTGGGTATAACCGGTAATTTCATTACCGTTAATCAATAATTTTTTACTGTAAGCCTTGGATTTAACTTCGTTATAAGTAACTTCAAGTCCGTAAGAAAAAATTTTCCGGTCGGTAAAACGGGTGTTAAAGTCTGCATTAAAGGAATAAACTTTAACGTTTTCTTTTTTATATCGCCGGATATCGCTTCCAAATTTCCGGGATATACGACTTTCGTCCCAATCTTGATAGGCCAAGATAATCCGGGCTTTTTTAAGCCATTTGGTATCAAAATGTAAATTAAGTTGCGGAGATATCAACAAACGTTTTGAAGGACCGTAACGCCATTCGGCAAATTTGAGATGACCGTTTTTATATTCGTTCAATTTATCAAAACGGTTAATTTCGGAATTCAAATTCAATTGGGTTTCAAATATCAATTCATTGTTATGTTTTCCCAAGGACACAACCGTTTTATTAAATAAATCTTTTTGTTTAAAACCTGTATTGGGTTGTAAATTTTTATCGGGATTTTCGGTCTCCTGGTCTGTATAATAATTCTCGTTATTTACCGAGAACAAAGGAACAGTTCCCCATTTGTCATAACCGTGCAAACGTCTGCTCCCCATTCTTATATTACCAAAATCGCTATAAGAAAAAGCAAAAGTAGTTGCCCAACGCGGCAGACTGACATCGGTGCTGAAATGATATGAAGTTTCGTTTGTCGCACTGGCAAAACGTGCGATAGCGCCTCCGGAAAGTTTCTTTTGATTATTAATAACGGGAGTTTTTGTATAAAAATGAATAACGCCACCCAAAGCATCGGAACCGTAAATGGCAGATGGTCCGTAAATAACTTCCGTCCTGTCCAAATTTAACGGATTGACGGTTATAGCCGTATGCAGATGACCTGTCCTTGAAATGGCATTGTTAAGCCGTATGCCGTCAATTACCAGTAAAACCCTGTTGGCTTCCAAACCTCTGATAACCGGACTTCCGGCGCCCCCCTGTGTTTTTTGAACGTGAACATTTCCGGCATCCTCCAATAAATCGGCCGCAGTCCCCGGTTGGACTTTTAAAGTTTCCTGATAGTCGATAACCTTAACTTGTTTGGCAACGGATTTCTTCTTGCTTTTTGTCCGAGAAACCGACAAAATCACATTATCCAATTTTTGATATTTTTTGACCAGTTCAACCGTAAAATCATTCCGGATGATGTCCCTTTTGGTGGTTAAAAAACTTTCGTACAAAGGATGTTTAAAAATAATAGTATCTTTTTTTCTGAAATTACGGATATTGACCATGCCGTCCATATCGGTATGAAAAAGATATTTGCCATCGGGACTTTTAACGGTAACATTTTGAATGGGAAAACTCGTCTCCATGTCAACAACGACAATATCCTGAGCCCGCGTAAAAGAAATAAAAAACAGAAGCAAAAATGCCGAATAGTAAAAATTTTTTTTCATAATTACTGTTATTGAAACAAGTATATGCCTTACTCATACATTTGATGCAGTATTTTTACCGAATTGGGCATGTTGAATTGTAAAATATGAAAACGGTAAAACCGCAATAACACATCAATCAGCTTTTTCCGGTCAGACTGCTTTAATTTGGTATATTTTTTCGTAGCAAAAATCATACCTGAAAAATTTCTCAACAGGGCTGTTTCGGTCTTATTCAAATAAGGATTGAGCGGAATTTCAGGGGTAAACACGGCATTTTTCAAATCAAAATAATCACCATCTGTTTGTAAATCAGGAAAAAAACCGAGATAACGGGTTAATTGGAGCATAAACTTCAAATGAAAATCGGGGTCGGTTTTTTCTTGGTCCAATAGTGTAAATTTTTTTAAAATAAATTGAAATAAATCTGTATCTGCCTGTTCGTTTTTCAAACTTCCCAAAAGAATTTCCCTTAAAAAAGTTAACAAATTAAGTTTATCAAAATCGCGGTAAATATTTTTATAATGATACAAAATACGGGCATCTTTGAGATGTTCCAAATGTCCTTTGTTTTTAAAATTGAAAATCAATTCGAGTAATGCACCGGGTTGAAATGTCGCTTTATACTGCCGGCTTTTTCTACCTTTAAAAAAATTACGTATAAAGAACGACGTAAAACCGGTTTGAGCCGTATAGGTCTTGACGACAGCGCCCGTATCGTTGTATTTGATAACCGATAACACTATGGCCTGTGTAGTGAGTATCATTATTTGATAACTAAAATTTTTGTCGTTTGGGTTTTAGAACCGTCTTCGTTGGTTATCAACGCAATATAAACACCCGAAGCGACTTTATATCTGCCAAAAGCCGTTAAATCCCATTGAATACTGCCGCCTTTGGAGGTTGTTTCATAAACCAAATTGCCAGCCACATCAACAATTTTGACATTCACTCCTTCTATAAGCCCACGAATGGTTACAAAGTCGTGTCGTTTTTCATTAGCCGGATTGGGAAAAGCATAAACATCATCCATATTGTCACCGCCTTCGGTTGCAAAGCCTTTGTATCCGGTCAAACCTTTAAGGGTGGCAAAATATACCATGCCGTTGCTACCGTCTATGGCCACATCATAAACATCGTTGGACGGTAAAGGGCTGTTTTCTTTGGTAAAATGATAAATGGTATGATTACCGTCTTCACTAAAATAATACACACCGCTTCCCAAGGTTGTAATCCATTTGTTATTGGAACCGTCCGTTCTTATTCTTGTGATGTTCTGTCCTTCCATAAGCAGTTGTACCACATCGTCAAAGACCACTTTTATCGGTTTGAATTCCGCGTCATCGTTGTCAAAAAGTTGTTGTGGATCAGGCAATATTCTCAATCCTTCCCTGTTCCCTACCCACATGACATTATCTTTATCTACATCAAGGGTCTGTACTTTTATATAAGCCGTGCTTTGCAAGCCTTTATTAAATGAAATAATATTTTGAGTTTTTTGATTATATCCGACAAGAAAAGGAAGAGCCCCCAACCAAATATTATCATCGGTATCAATTTTCATATCACTAAAACCTTTATACTGAGTAGGATCCATAAAAATACCGGATAAATCGACGGTAGCCCAAGTCTCATCCGGTTTTAGTTCTAACAAAATCGGCTCTAAGGGCTGGGTCATCCAAAGATTATTTTGCGAGTCAAAACCTATCGCATATACTCTGACACCGTCGTTTCCCAACATCTGTAACGGGCTGTTATTTTGATTATATATTTTATCAATTTGATTTTGTCTTACTCTAATCAAACCGTTTTTTGCCGAGGCAAAATAAACTTCGTCTTTATTAGCCGGATTGATTTTGACAAAACATACATCACTTATTTGAAAATCTTCATACGGAATATTGACCCAAGTTTTATTTTGATACGAACTCAAACCTTCTCTGTATAAAGGATACGGATTAAACTGAACATAATCCCCGTAAACCATCCACATAATACCGTCACGGGCATCTACAGCATAGGCGTGGTTGCTCAAAGGCGAATCGGGATGTAATTCGGTATATTGTTGCTGAGCAACCGGTGTTTGCAATACCCCGTGTTTTTTTGTTCCTATATACACCTGGTCGTCATAATAAACCCCATCATAAAACTTTCCATTGGAATAAGTTGAATGGAAATTGTGCTGTAACACAAAATTTTGATTAAAAACCTGAACATCCGCATTAAAAATTACCGATAAAAATTCTCCGGTATGCAATCGCTTGATATTTTCATTAAAACTTAATAGTACATTTTGAGTTTGAGTCGTTATATTATAAATCTTTTTTCCTTTAACACCAAGCAATTGCTGATCATATACAATCAAGTCATCCCAACCGGAATTATCTATTTTTGTCCAGACATTGGCATTTATCAAATTGGCAGATTCAGCGGCATAAAATAGCCCCTCCACCGTTGCTACAAAAATTTTACCATCAAAAAAAGCAACGGATTTTACTTCGAGATTACCGGAAGTCCCGGTAAAATAATACGTATCACCAAACTCATTTCTACTTAAATCATACACAGTGACGCCATATTTGGCCGCCAAATAAAGTTTATCTCCCCGGGCTGTTATCCGGTTAATTTCTTTAAGGTTGGCAGGAATAAAATTATTATAAGCCAAGCCGGGTGACCGTATAATATTTTTCTGTTCGTCAACCACTTCTATCAAACCGCCTTTATGAAAAACAAAAAGTTTGCGTAAATCTTTATGATAATAAAAATCCGAAATATCACCTCCTGTCAAGCCATTGACACTGGAAAATTTTTCTATCTCCCCCGAACCTGTGTCATATGTAAAAAAAGCATTTTCAGATTGGGCATAAATTTTTGAACCCGAAACCTGTAAACGGTTCACCCTTAGATAAGAAAACAAATCAACCCAAGCATTGCTACTGTCTTGGGAATGTATCTGAAAACTGCCGGAAAAACTCAAAAAAAATAAAAATAAAACTTTAAAACGCATAAAAAAAATTTAATGTTCAAATATAAATGAAAAAATAATTCGTTGAAAGTTAAACGTTAAAAGTTGAGAGTTAGTATCAAATTAATTGAGGAATGAGAAGTGAGAAGTGAGAAACTGAAGTAAAGTAATTAAGTCAAGAATAAAAAAATAACGCACTTAACATCCTTTGAATCCTGAAAAGTCCTCTTTTCTTCAATAAATAAAAAGATGTATTTTTGTTCTCACAAAACAAAAAATTATGAAAGCATATATTTTTCCCGGACAAGGTTCCCAGTTTGAAGGTATGGGTAAAGATCTCTACGATAAATACGACTTAGCCAAAGAACGTTTTGCACAAGCCAATGATATTTTGGGTTTTGACATTGCCAAAATAATGTTTGAAGGTTCGGCCGATGATTTGAGACAAACCCGTGTCACCCAACCGGCTATTTTCTTACATTCGGTTATTTCCGCCGAATTACTCGGTGATGATTTCAAACCCGGCATGCTTGCCGGTCATTCATTAGGTGAATTTTCGGCTTTGGTTGCCGGAAAATCTTTGAGTTTTGAAGACGGATTGCGATTGGTCTCCAAACGTGCCGAAGCCATGCAAAAAGCCACAGAACTGGTTGATTCAACCATGTCGGCTATTTTAAACCTCGATGATGAAACCGTTGAAGCGGTTTGCCGTCAGATTGACGGGATTGTAGCCCCGGCCAATTACAACAGTCCCGGTCAATTGGTCATCAGTGGCGAAACGGAAGCCGTCAAACGTGCCAATGAAGCTTTACTTAAAGCCGGCGCCCGGCGGGCCGTTTTATTACCGGTAGGGGGAGCTTTTCATTCACCTTTGATGGAACCGGCACGTGAAGAATTGGCCAAAGCCATAGCCGAAACCGATTTTAAATCACCTATCGCTCCGGTTTATCAAAATGTTACGTCACAAGCCGAAACCGACCCCGGCAGAATCAAAGAAAATCTCAACAAACAACTAACGGCACCGGTTCGTTGGACCCAAACCATTCAACAAATGATTGCCGACGGTGCTACGGAATTTATCGAGGTAGGCCCCGGAAAAGTGTTATTGGGATTGCTACGCAAAATAGACCGGAATGCCAAAGGATTAAAAGCGGAGTTGTAAAATATTACTGATGATTTTGACGGTATAGCGCTTGTACATTACCATATTGGAATTTATTCACATGACCCGGTATTTTACAATGGATACAACCGGGAATATAAGTTTTTTTGATCTCTTAACAGAATAATAATCTTATTAAAAACAAAAGGGATATTTCAGCAATATATCTCTATTCATTAAATAACTTAAACGGATCTATCGTCAACCGTAGAGACAAATTATCCAAGAAATCCGGCTGTGCATAAGCCCCGAGACGGTAATAAAAACCCAATCCCATAAAAGAATATAAACGTCTGAACTCAATACCCGACTCATAATAAATTTTATCGAGTGATTTTATACCGTCATATTTATTGGTATCATAACTCAACCCGAAAGCGGCACGACCGATCAGGCGGATGTCCATGTTTTTATCTTTTTTGATTTTGATACCGGTAAAGGTATGTTGCAAATGTCCCGTGACAAGAAAATTGTCTATAAATTCCAAATCCTTCATCGTTTCAAAAGCAAATCTTGATGGAATATTAAAGCGTTCCAAAGGATTACCACCGGGATAATCATTGCTAACCGGCGCAAACAAATGGTCGATACCGGCATCTTGCGGTGCCCAACCCAGTCTGGCATAAAGTTCGGTATAATTTTGATTGACATATGTTTTTTTCAAATATGCCTGAACATCTATTCGGTAATAATTGACAGGGTTTGTTTGCCATTGCGGGATACTTTGTTCAAAATGCACAAAAAGTTTCGGATAGCCGTCTTTAAGCACCTGCCTGCCTTCGGGCGCTAAAAAATATTTGGAAAAAGGGGTTAATTCCAAACCTATCTCGTAAAAAGTTTGGTCTTTTTCTTGAAATTCCAATCTTCCGCGATGAAAAGGAATGGAATAAGCCGTGGTCAAATAGGTCTTTGACAGACCCAAATCCAATTTGACATGTTGGGTTATCAAATGAGACAAAGTAAAACTTGCCGTTTGATGCCGGAAAAATTTATCATACGAAAAAAACAGTTCTTTTTCAAAAACATTGTGACCGGCATAAGATTGGAAAGCAGCGGATTTTTTCAAATCATTCGTGTAAGATATTTGCAAATATGTTTGGGTTTTATGCCAAACTTTGTAACGGAGACTACCGCTGTATTTAAAAGACTTATCTTTAAATCCATAAGCAGCATAAACCGAGATTTGCCATTTGCCGGAAAAATATTCGTTGGTACGAACGCCCGGTTGCAAACGAAACCCTTCATAACGGTTATAGTCCAGCAAATTAATCAAATCCAAATCCAATTGACGGGTAACTGGATAATAACCGTTTAAAATGCGTTTAATTTTATGCAAACTAATTTCAATATTTTCTTTTTGAGCGGCGGAATCGACAAATTGATAGGTACGTAATTCTTCGGGGCGGTATGTTTTGCCTCTCATCTTCTCCCAAAATTCCCGGTTTCGTTTGGTAGCCATAGGTACAATCTCCAAATTATATTTGAGTTTCTCCGGATAATTTTCTCCTATCCGGATATCAAAAATCCTTTGCTTGTAACGGGCATACATATAATCCAAAACCGTATTTTTACGGGTATATCGTAAAGTGTCCCCTTTCGGAGTTATGACAATTGAATCATGCCTCCGATCTTCAACGATAATTTGTCCGCCAATGTTGATGCCGTTTTTCTTTTCCGCTTTTTTGATTAACATGGTCACTTCTTCGGGGAACCAAACATCATAAGCCGGGAAATATTTAAAATTATAAACTGCATTAAATTGAAATTCCTTATAAGTATTCAAAGTAAATTTGGCAATAGCCAAAAGCTCCTTATCGAGATAGATTTTTCCCGAAATCAAAGGTTTTTTTGTGTTTTTATAATTTACAACGATAACCGGACGGTTTTGCAAGCTAATGGTATCATCAATTTCATAACGATATGTTTTAAAAGACGCATTGGAAAAAGGTCCAGTATAAGAACTGAATAAAAGTTTATACCGGTCATCGTAAACATTTTGTCCGGATATTTGCAAAGCTACTAATTCGTAAAAAGGCTGTTTTAAACCGGCCGTGCGGGTAGCAATAACCACGGTTTTTTCATCACCGTTTTCTCCATTGACTTTGGCTATATTTTCCATAAGCCAAATATATTTATCACTTAATTCTTTTTTAAATTTGTACAAAGTGGAATCCAGTCTTACAAGCTTTCCGTTTTTATAAATCGTATCAAACGGTTTGTCAATTTTGTCCGTTTCACCTCCTATGACAAATTTCATATACTTGGTAAAAGCGTATTTTCTAAGTTTTTTTTGATAATTGTTTTTATTTTTCAGGTTAATGGCTTTTTTCATCAATGCAATAGCCGGATTGACATATTTACCATCAATAACAACCGCATCCAATTGTTCCACCGAAGGTTTTAAATATATTTTGTATTCTTTATTATGAATTTGAATTTTAACGGTTTTGGGTTGATACCCGATATAATCTAATTTAAAATAATGATAGGAATCAGGAATTACCAATTCAAATTTTCCATCAAAATCAGAAACAACCCCTTTGTTTTTGTCATAAGTTATATTGGCAAACGCCAAAGGTTCGCCGGATTTGGCATCAAAAATACGCCCTCTAACGATTTGTTGTCCGGACACATCGAAAATAAAGGCCAATAAAATAAATGTAAAAATGCGTTTCATTCAATTTTTTTTGGCTATAAAGATAAAAAAATGCTTCTACAATTATCAAATAATTTATTTTTTTTGATTTTTTTTATGATTTATAAAATTTTTTGGGTTTAAGCCACAAAATCAAGACATTATATAAATTTAATCACAATATGTTGATTGTTAAGGTATTGTAAAGTATAATCTTTAAAGCAAAAAAGCTTTTTATTCCTGAAACTATTTAAAGAAAACTCAGAAATCCCAATAAATACAAGCAATTAGGGCTATCCGGTATTTGTTTTTATAAAAAAAATATTATATTTGCACTTGTTAAATAATTAATTAAAATTTCACGATTATGAACAAATCTCAATTAGTTGATGCCATGGCCAAAGATGCCGGTATCTCGAAATCAGCAGCCAAAAAAGCTTTGGAATCTTTTTTAAGCAATGTTAAAGGCACTTTAAAAAAAGGTGACAAAGTAGCTTTAATCGGATTTGGAACTTTTTCGGTTATTACCCGTAAAGAACGTGACGGTCGCAATCCTGCAACCGGAAAACCCATCAAAATTCCCGCAAAAAAAGTTATTAAGTTTAAAGCCGGTTCTGATTTGGCTAAATCAGTTAACTAAAAAACATTTAAATCCCAGTTTTTAGAGGCTGTCTCAAAAGTAATAGAGACGCCTCTTTTTTTGTTTAATTTTTTTAATTTTCGGCATAAATTATTTTTTCATCAAATATTTTTTATAACACTCCAAAATTTCTATAAATATTGATTAAGGAACCTTATAAACATTCATTTTTACAGA
>JALVST010000086.1 GCA_027024205.1 Flavobacteriales bacterium
GCTATATAACCATTGTCGCCATAACCACCTCCAAAACCGTTACGTTCAAGCATCATAAAGGGTTTTGTTTTGAAAATGTACACCTCTTTATCTATTATTTCTTCCGTGATTTGACGTAAAGGACTGACATCGTCAATGACAATAACACCACGTCCGTGGGTGGCTAAAACCAAATCGGAAGTCTGTCTTTGCATGGTAATATGCATCACGGGTGCCGTCGGCATATTATTTTCAAACTTCATCCAATGTTTACCCCCGTTTAAAGTGATGTATAAACCGTATTGCGTGCCTAAAAACAATAAATCTTTTTTGACAAAATCCTGTTGGAGACTCATAGCATAACCTTTGATTTCATCAGTCACAATGGCATGCCATGTCTTGCCGAAATCGGTGGTGCGATATACATAAGGTTTGGTATCGTTCAAAGTATGACGGTCAAAGACAGCGAAAGCAGCTGCCTTGTCAAAATTGTCCGGTTCTATATGATATACCCATGATGCGGGAGGCAATCCGGGAATATTAGGCGTCATGTTTTCCCAGTGTTTGCCACTGTCTTTGGTCAATTGGACATTGCCGTCGTCAGTGCCAACCCAGATAATATTTTCATCCAAAGGCGATTCGGCAATGGTAAAAATACAGTTGTTGTTTTCGGCACCGGAATTATCAATGGTCAAGCCACCGGATTTATCTTGCTGTTGCTTGCTTTTATCGTTGGTAGTCAAATCGGGTGATATGATTTGCCAATTGTTGCCGGTATCATCGGATTTGTGTAAATATTGACTACCGACATATACTCTATCCGGATTGTTAGGACTGGTAGTCAAAGCCGTATTCCAATTAAAACGCAGTTTATCGCCTTGTTTTTCTGCTAATGGCGTGATGTCGGTAATGGTTTTCTTGTCGTTGTCAATACGGCCGATCCATATTCCCGCTTGGCTTTCGGAATAGATAATGTTTTTAGTTGGATGCTTAAATACCCTGAATCCATCGCCACCACCGACAAAATTCCAATGTTTTTCAGCCACTCCGCCCGGAGCTGTATTAGGTACATACCACGAACCGTTGTCTTGTAACCCCCCGTAAATATTGTAAGGTTCTTTGTTGTCAACACTGACATAATAATATTGACCGACATTCAAATTCCGGCATTGTACACAGGTATTACCTTTATCCATAGAAATATAAAAACCGCCATCTGTGGCAAAATACACCCGGTTGGGATTGTCTTTGTCAAAAACAATATCGTGTATATCAGGGTGCACGTCACTTAATTGTTTAAAGGTTTTGCCGCCGTCTCTACTGATTTTAGGATAGAAACCGGCTTTTATCAAGATGTTTTTATCCTTCGGATCAACTGCTATACGGGCAAAATAAAAAGGCCTGACAGTGATATTGAAATCTTTGTTGGTTAGTTTCCAGTGTGCCCCGGCGTCGTCGGAGACATACAAGCCGCTTTTGTCAGCGTGTTCCGATTCTATGACACTATATAAGCGATTAGAATCCGTAGGGGCAACGGCAATGGCTATACGTCCGAGTTTCCCCTTGGGAAAACCGTTGTGAATTTTGTGCCATGTCTTACCGCCGTCAGTGGTTTTTAACAAAGCCGATTCGTACCCGCCGGAATTAAAAGACCAGGGTGTGCGGCGGAATTGCCATAGAGCGGCATACATAATATCAGGATTGTGCGGGTCCATTATCAAGTCTGAAACGCCGGTGTCCGCTTTACCGGAAAGAATTTTTTTCCAGCTTTTACCGCCGTCAGTGGTTTTATATACGCCACGTTTGTCGTAATCGCCCCAAAGATGACCTAGAACCGCTACATAAACCGTATCGGGGTGTTCGGGATGAATGACGATACTGCTGATACGTTCGGAGTCGTCAAACCCCATTTTTTTCCAATTGGCACCGCCGTCGGTAGATTTATACAGGCCATCTCCGGGCAAGGTGCTGTTACGGGTCCAAGTTTCACCGGTGCCTACCCATACCTCTTGGTCGGGATTTTTAGGGTCTATCGCAATACATCCGATTGATGAATTGTGTTTGTCAAAAACCGGGACGAAATCAAAACCGCCGTTTTGTGATTTCCAAACCCCGCCACCGGCACTTCCTACGTAAATAATATTGTTATCCGTAGGATGAACGACGATATCTGCAACCCTGCCGCTGGTTACGGTGGGTCCCAAATGTCTGGCACGTAATCCGCCGAAAACTTGTTTGCCGGTAAGTTTATTGATTTGGGCATTTGAGAATAATACAATAAAAACGGCTGATAATGTGATAAGTTTTTTCATTATTATTGGTTAATTGGTTATTTGATTATAGCTGTCATTCCGACAGAGCGAGGTGCGGGTGACGAGGAATCTCAACTTAATTCTAAATTATCTATTGATTTTAAATTTCTCGTTTCTTTTACTCTTACGTCGTAAAAGTTCTGTCGAAATGAATATTATATTTGCTACTCGCTACTTGTTACTATTTTCTTTAAACTCAAAAATACTATTATCAATATCCGGATTAATCTCAATTTTACTAACCTTAACTTCTTGTCCGCTTTGACCGTTAAATTTCGTCATCATACTAAACGGAAAATAAACGCCGTCCACTTCTTGATAATCACTAAAAATTTCTTGTATTTTGGCGCCTTTCATCGGGCCTTCATCTATAACCGACTCTACCATTACCGGAACATAATTTTCCGTATCAAAATAATAATAACTTTCATTCTTAACTTCTTTACCGTCTTTAATTTCAGGTTTTTGGGTTAATTTTATTTTATAAGTTTCCGTGCCTTCCACTTCTTCTTTTCCCATGTATTCAACTTTATATCCTTTTTCTTTATAATTTAAGAACGGACTGATGAACTCTCCGGCAGAATTCCGTTTAAGATTTTCGTTACTTTCTTGATCCATTTTTTCATTTTTCATGTTCATAAAATTGGTATGCCAAGCCGTTGTTCCGTCAAAGCCTATTTGCACTATTTTTTTTCCTTGAATTTCGGTTGCAATCAATTGTTTGCCTTCTTTTGTCATGTAAATTTCAATCGGGATTTCCACACCTTGAGCTTTTGTAGATGCTTGAATATGAATCGCATTAATGTTTTCAAGTTTGTCTTTTCCACCGATATTTTCAAGATATTTGTTGATAATTTCATCGGCAGTTTGAGCTGAAACAATACCGGCAATAAGGAGTGTAACAATGCTTAATAAAAGGTTCTTTTTCATGATATTTTTATTTTTTTGTTAAATTAAAAACGAAAGATAATAATTTTTGTTACAATAAACATCTCATTTTATTTTTTTAAATAAAAGTTTTGCTATATTTGGTTTTAAATTAAAAAATTAGGTTTAATGAGGGGGGGTTGTTTTAAAAATTGTCGTTTTTTATTTAACAAGCATCTTCCATTATACGCTATATGGACAATTTAAATTTAAAGTATTTGGTAAAGTCGGCAACCAATATGGTATTCCCATACCTAACATAAAGATTGTTGTTTCAAAGATAAAGGATGATTATAAGCGTTATTTTTTTACAAAAGAAGACGGTTCTTTTGATATTGATTTATCAAAAGGAAAATACTTGTTAAAGATTGAAGATAAAGGTAATATCTTTTATAATACCGAAATTTATGTAAATAACAACGTGGATTTAGGGATTATTAAAATCAATCAAAAAATTGAAAATCTTTCGGAAGTTGTCATTTTAGGGAGAAAAAAAATTGTAACCGCTAGTAATAACGGTATACGTTTGAATGTAAAAGGCACCGAATTACAAAACAAAGGCAGTGCTTTGGAAATATTGCAATATGCCCCGAATATAACAGACGGCTATAAAGTTTTAGGTAGTTCTGACATCGTTATCATCTTGAACGGTAATGAGTTACATCTTAAAGAACAACAAATTTCAAACTTTCTCGGTAATTTGAAATCTAACAATATCAAATCCATCGAAGTTATTGACCGTCCCGATTCTTCAATCGGAAGCAATAAAAATGCTATCATCAAAATAGAAATGGATTACAAAAAAGGACTTTCGGGTTCATTATATGCGACTTATTTATATAATTCTTTTTCGGGATATACAACGGGAGCCGATATTTTTTTCGGTTATAAACATTCCAGATTTTGGACGGGAGTTTACAAAGAATATCACAAAACAAAATTTGACGAAAACGGAAAATTCGTATCAAATGATTTGACCGATAATTACACTAGAAACGGGATTTTAAACAGAATATCACAGGGAATTAATAT
>JALVST010000087.1 GCA_027024205.1 Flavobacteriales bacterium
CCGGTTTTTATTTTGAAAACGCTTTCATAAAAATCAATGCATACAGCTTGGATAAATTTACCCAAAAAGCCGTAGTAGATGCTTTAACAGGGCGTATCCCGTTTAAAGGAACATCACCGGTAAAATTAGATCACAAAATTTTGAAATAGATATTGTTTAACATCAAGTAGTAACTTATTTAAGGTATGAATAGTGCCTCTAAGTATAATTTTCAGTTCCCAGGTCTTCCTCGATCAAACTTAGAGCACATGGCGACCTTTTTGCAATTCCTTAATTTAAAAGCGGAATTTTTGGCATGAACAGTATGTAAACATTAAAGTCCCTGATATTATATGAACGAATCAAATTTTCATTCCTAAAAATTATTATCTTTACAAAAAAAATTATTGATGAAAAAATTATCTTATATACTAACATTTACGATTTTGTTGCAGGCAACGTTTTTTTACTTTTTACAATTAACCGGAAAGGTAAAAAATGAAAAATTTGAAAGAGAAGACACTTTTGATATGCCGGTGCGGGCGGCCCTAAGGGATTTGGAGATGATGAAAGATCCGTCAACCGGACAAATTCCTTATGAAAAATTTGCCGTAGCTATGGAACAAACTAAAACCATACGTAGGTTAACGGCAAACAGTCAGTCGCTCAATTGGACGCAAATTCCGTCTGATATGGGAGGACGTACCAAAACAATTTGTGTGGACCCCAACGATGCTTCTCATCATAAATTATGGGCAGGAAGTGCAACCGGTGGTTTATGGGTAAATCAAGATATCACGGATCCCAATGGTTACTGGGTCCCGGTAAGCGATGTTTGGGAAACCTTGTCAATCAGTTCCATTGTTTTTGATCCGAACAATTCTCAAATAATGTATGTAGGAACAGGCGAGTATGAAACCGCTATTGTCGATATGTACCGTGAATCGTCGGGTAGGGGATATGGCATTTGGAAGTCCACGGACGGTGGTCAAAGTTTTCAACGATTAAATTCGACCGGTGGTTTTGCTTATATCAGTGATTTGGCTATAAAAAATGTGAACGGTCAAAGCGTGCTTTATGCCGGTGTCGTTTCAGGACGATACCGGGGAGCTGATTTTACGGCGCAACCGTCAGAAGGACTGTATCGCTCCACGGATGGTGGACAAACATGGACGCAAATTTTACCAAACATTCCGGGAACAAATGAGGTTTTTGCTGTTTCCGATATCGAAATAACCGGGGCAGGGAAAATTTTTGTCGGTACCAAACGTAATTTTAACGATTTGGGTGGTGGTTATATCCTTTACTCTGATACGGGCAATCCGGGAAGTTGGACAATTGTAAATCAATTTAATCAACAAATCAGTCAAGATACGGATTATAATATTCCTGGTAGAGTAAAACTTGCATCAGCCCCTTCAAATCCTGATAAAATTTATGCCGTTTTTGCGGCTAAATCTCTCCAACAAACTATTGAAGGTTTTCCGCAAACCATTGGAAAAATGATCGTATCATCCGATAACGCCGGACAAACTTGGCAAATAACTGGCAGCCCTACTGGAGTAGCGCAACAATGGGCTTATCTGGCTTGGCACGCGTTGTCCATCACAGTAGATCCAAACAATGAAAATCGTTTGTTTGCCGGAGGTCTTGATAATCATGTGTCAAACGACGGTGGTAATATATGGCAACAAATATCCGATTGGCAAGGTATTTATTACGGAGGTGGCGTTAATTATGTACATTCTGACATTCATAAAATCGTTTTTTTATCGGATAATTCCAATGAAATGGCTTTTGCAACCGATGGCGGTATATTTTATACCACTAATGCGATGGCCAATAATAAAGTTTTTCATAGTTGTAACAAATCTTATACGACATTACAATTTTATTCGGCTGCTATTGAACGTTTTTCTTCGGGTAAGTTAGCCGGAGGCTTGCAAGATAACGGGACGGTACTTTATAACGGGCTCCCGATATCGGAATGGGATATGATACAAGGCGGTGACGGGGCATTTTGTAAATTTGATATAGATGAACCTTTGGTTATTACATCTACTTATGATAACCAATTCGGCGTCTTTAATTATCAAACAAACCAAAGCAATTGGATTTACAGTTTTTCATCCGGTTTATTTGTGTCAACTTTCGATTATGATTCGGCAAATAATACTATTTGGGCAATAGCTTCTGATTTACACAACAATCGATTAAACCAAGTGTTAAAACTTACGGATATTGTTAATAGTGAAACCGGCAATTTTATCACTTTACCGACTAATGCTTCCAAATATTTTTCTGCAATTAAATTAATGGATACCGACAGTTTTTTAATTGGGACAGCAAACGGACATCTATATAAAGTTACAAATATTAACTCAAATCCCGTAGCTGTTGAGCTTGGCAACGGTGTTTTTCCCGATGCTTTTATTTCGAGCATAGCTATTGCTAATAACGGACAACGTATCTTAGTGACATTATCCAATTATGCTATCGATTCCGTTTGGCAAAGTACTGACGGCGGTCAATCTTGGCAAAATGTTGAATCGAATTTACCGGATATGCCTGTGCGCTGGGCTATTTATCATCCGGTTAATCCGCAGCAAGTAATGTTAGCCACTGAAACGGGAATTTGGACAACCAATAATATCGATGCCACCCCCGTTGTTTGGCAACCCGAAAATACCGGTTTCCCCAATGTACGTGTAGATATGATAGATATTAATCCTATGAATTTGAAAGTCGTTGCAGGTACACACGGACGAGGTATGTTTACGACAACGTGGACTACTGTAAATTCAGTAGTGGATAATGGTTTTGACGATTTTAAAATTTATCCTAATCCGGCTTTTGATGTAGTGCATATTACATGTGAAAATTTAACCGGTGATGATTTTGAAATCTATGATATTAACGGCCACATGGTTAAAACATACAAGTTAACCGGTAACAAACTGTCATTTCCGGTCTCAGATTTAAGTCCGGGGATTTACTTTGTAAAAATCGGTAATATCGTTAAGAAATTGACAGTTGCTAAATAAAATCAATAAAAAAGCTTTGCAAATTTCTGTCCTTTGCAAAGCTTTTTGTTATGGAAAAACAAGAGAATATATAAAGATTTTAATGACAGCCACAACCTGACCCGCATCCGCAACTATGCCCGGTATCGTGAATGTGTCCATGATTTATTTCCTCTTGAGTTGCCGGTCTGACCGATACTACTTTGGTTTTAAAAATTATATCTTTTCCTGCCAAGGGATGATTATGGTCAATTACAACATTCTGATCGTCAAAATCCAAAATTTTGACTTGTATGGTTTCTCCATGCTGTCCTTTTGCATATAAAATCATCTCTTTTTGCAATTCAATATTCTCAAGCTGATTTCTGGGAACATTTTTAACTGCTGATTTATCATAATCTCCATAAGGTTTATCTAACAAAATTTGACGTTCTTCCCCAGCAGGTATATTAAAATTTCCTTTTCTAAAGCCGGTAAAATTTGGTTTTGACATGTGATAAATTCTATGGGTTTATGTCCATAAGTATTCTCAAAAATTTGACCGCTTTGAGCATCTTTTGCGATATATTTAAAGGCAATGACTTGAAAAATGTCTGATATCATAAGTTTACATATTTTGTAACAAAAATAACAAAATGTTTATTGGTAACATTACATTGACTATCAAAAAAATTTATATGTAAAATCATGATTATTTATTTATCAAAAGTTCACAGTCATTTCTGAAAGTTTGATTATTAAATGCAGCTTTGTAAATAATTGATTTATAACAAAAAAAAACTAGCAGATTGAAAACCTGCTAGTTGTTATAAGTTGAAATCAAAGCATTGGTGCTGAGCCCGTAGAAGTGTTATTTTTGGCGGAAACAAATTATAAAACTGCGGTTGATATTAAAGCATAAGTGCTAGGCATCGAATAATACATATTAAAAAAATTAAATTGAAAAACTGTCTTGAGCTAAATCAACATTTCTATAATAAACTGTCTCCATTAAAGTTTTCGAGGTATTCTGCTACCCGTTTGGCAAACAAACCGCCCAGCATTCCGTCAACCACTCTGTGGTCGTAAGAGTGGGATAAAATCATTTTTTGTCTGATTCCAATCATGTCACCTTCGGCCGTTTCTATAACTGCCGGCATTTTACGAATGGTGCCTAAAGCCATAATGGCCACTTGCGGTTGATTAATAATGGCCGAACCGGCAATATTACCAAACGAACCTATATTGGTAACGGTAT
>JALVST010000088.1 GCA_027024205.1 Flavobacteriales bacterium
TTTGACAGCCGGACGCCTCAAAAAACGGTTACTTTCGATTTAAGTGCACTGTCACATCAAGTTTTAATCTTTAAAATCAAACTCAAAGACGGCACACCGGTCATTTTGAAAGGTATCCGTTAAAAATAAAAATCTCATATCCTTTTAAATATTAACGGCATTGGTTTTTAAAAAAGCCAATGCCGTTTTTTTTTGAGAAATCAAAAAGACTAGCGTCAAGCCAAGCATATTATTAACATACCAAGCACTCGTTCTTTTTGCAGATAGTTGCGTTAAAAATTTTAACCATAGCTACGGCTATGCTGAAAATTTTATGCCTTGCTCTCCACAATAATAAATTCGGCTTATGCGTCATAATACACTTGACTTGACACTAGACTTTGCCGGATATTTAATAGCCCGGTAATTCCACACCATTAATATGACGAAACAATTCTACTGCTTGCCGGTCGGTCATATCGCTAATAAACATAGTAGCATTGAGGATTTTATCATAATCCGTATTACCGTTACGGTATGCCCCGGGTAAAAGTTTATACAATTGCGGATGTTTTTTGGGATATAAATTGGCGGCTACAAATTTGTGCAGCAAATCCGGTAATACTTTCAAACCTGCCAATTCTATTTTTAAGACCGGTTCGGAACGATATATTTTTTCGACACTTTCATTGATAATCGCTTTGAGATTGGCTTGTAAACTTTCAGGAAACAAATCCAAAAGAGGCTTGTCTAACGTACCATCAACAAAACGGGCTTCATTTTCAACAAAAACACGGGCGGCTTCGTTGACCAACCGGTTGATTACCACACTTCTCAAATAATTTATTTTTTCATACCGGGCTAAAATTTTATCATACCTGTTTCTATCAAAATTTGAAGAGTCGACCAAATTCAGAAAACTTTTTTCGATAGTTTCAAAAGGAATATACCCGATATGAAAACCATCTTCAAAATCAATAATGTGATAACAGATATCATCAGCTGCTTCAACCAGGAATGTCAAGGGAAAACGTTTCCAAGCTTTACCTTCACCGGTATGTTGCGGTATCATATGGAGTTTTGTGGCAATTTCTTCAAAAATTTCTATCTCTGATTGGTATAATCCGAATTTTTTAAGTGAAGCTTGTTTTTCGAGTTTCCGGTCAGGCAGAGACTCTTTGGGATATTTGGTAAAAGTGGCATAAGTAGCCAATGTCAGCCGCAGACCACCTTTGAACTGTGACTGCTGTTCGGGGGTATGTGCAATAATGCGAAATCCCGATGCATTACCTTCAAAATTCTGTAAATCGGCTTTTTGTTTATCTGTCAAATTTTTGATAAAATCTTGAGCCGCTTCGCTTTTAAAATATTGACTTATAGCCGCTTCGCCACTGTGACCAAACGGCGGATTCCCGATATCGTGAGCCAAGCAAGCGGCAGAAACCAAATGACCGAAATCGGCAGGATGCACGCCGGCTTCTTTTTTGAGCCCGGGATATTTTTTGATGATTTCATAGCCCGCCATATTACCGAGCGAACGTCCTACTGATGCCGTTTCTAAACTGTGTGTCAGCCGGTTACGAACATAATCGGATTTGGGAAAAGGTAATACCTGTGTCTTATTTTGCAAGCGTCTAAAAGCAGATGAAAACACGATGCGGTCATAATCCATTTGAAAAACCGAACGGTCTTTATAGTCGTAATGCCTATCGTCAAACAAACGTTCTTTGGCGTTTTTAAAATAATCTATCCAGGTGGTTTGTTGTGGTATTGAGGCGTTTGTTCGTTTCATAGGATATTCTTATCTTTAATGATTGTTGAGCGTTTTATATAATGATTTCGACTTGAAAATGAGGAATTGATGATTTTATATTCATTTCAGATTTTCGATTTTATCAGGTCACTGAGCCTGTCGAAGTGCAGATTATTTTGAACCACATAAGACACATAAACATAAGTTTATATAAGTTTTTTTCTTTTGTGTCCTTATGTGTCTTATGTGGTTTTATTAATTTTAGATCCGTTCACTGAACTTGTTGAAATCCCACTCCTCCGTTACAACCGGAGCAAGGGATATCGCTTTCACGCCTCTTTCAACTCTTTTGCGGCAGCGGACTGATAATCTTAACATCATAAAATTCAATAGCGCCTTTGACAATACCTTTGATGGTTTTAAACAAGGCATCGGTAATGTTTTTCTTAAAGATATCTTTACTGTGTATCAAACTGACTTCACGTGCCGGTTCGGGTTTTTTAAAATTACGTAAATATTTTTTATCCGCCGGACATAAATCTTCCGTTTGCAGATAAGGAAGAAGCGTCATCCCCAAACCTTCTTTGGCCAGTTTGACCAAAGCGTCGAAATTGCCGATGTTCAATTCGAAATCTTGCGGCTCATCATCCTTTAAACGACAGATATTCAGAATATTATCACGAAAACAATGCCCTTCATCCAGCAACAGTATATCTTTGACATCCAAATCCTGTTCGTCTAAAACTTTTTTTTGAAACAACCGGTGACTTTCAGGTATAAAACCGACAAAAGGTTCGTAAAACAAAGGTTTTTCTACAATTTTTTCTTCTTCAAGAGGGGTCGCGGCTATTCCGGCATCCAACTTTCCTTCCATTAATTGTTCAATCATCTGTTGGGTAGGTATTTCATAGACTTCCAATTGCACTTCGGAATATTTTTTGATAAAACTTCTTAGAAACATAGGCAAGATGGTTGGGACGAGAGTAGGAATGATACCGAGTTTATATTCACCGCCTATATAACCTTTTTCCTGTTGTACCAAATCATTGATACGGGCACTCTCATTGACAATTGTTTTGGCTTGTTCAATGATTTTTTTTCCTATTTCAGTGATTTTTATAGGTTTACGCACACGATCGAAGATAATTACACCGAGCTCGTCTTCCAATTTTTGTATCTGCATACTCAAAGTGGGCTGGGTCACATGACATTCTTGTGCGGCTTTGGTAAAATTCAAATGCTTGGCAACCGCCAAAAGATATTTAAGTTGTGCAATGGTCATAGTTTGTAATTTTATGTTATGACAAATTTATAAATATTTTTTATAATGTCGAGAATTTTTATTCGATTAATTTATAATTCTTTTTTAATCGAATGTTAATCCTAACCTGCCTTTAACGTGCGTCGGAAGGTTATAAATTTTTTAAATGTTTGCGAAATTGAAAATGTGTTGCGACTCAAACAATTGCCGGGAGTGGGATTGAATAATTCTTTCTTTGAGAATTGTTCTCTAATTCATAAATTTTACACTCTAAAATAAGGCGTTATGATATAAAAAACTGATTTTATTTTAAACAAAATTTTGGCCGGTTAAGATTTAGAAGGGTAAGTTGTTTGAAGTATATTTGATCAGAGGTAGCGGAAGTGATGTTCAACAAATTGTCTATATTGGTATTATTGTGACTTGTGATAAATTAATAATAAAATTTACATACATCCATAAAACTTTCTTTCACTTGTCATAAACTACTTAATGTTAAAATCATCAACTTAAAAAACATTATGAACTTTTAACGTAAATTACAAAATTTATACCTTTGCTTTACGTTTATATGTAAAAAATATTGAAGAAACTTTGGTTCGTATTATTTGGATTTTTTACAATTTTGACTTTCGGTCAACAAAAGCACTATATCCGGTTACGAACTAAAAAAGTCATTGTAAAACAAGCCCGTATCCGGATTGATACTTTTAGTATTCAGCCATATTATTTTGAAATTTTAGATGCTGACAACAAGCCTGTGCCTCCGGACACTTACCGGGTTGATTATGTTAAAGCCTTACTGTTTTTAAAGGATTTTGAAAGATATAAAAACAAACTGCTCACTATCCATTATTTGGATTATCCGGCCTATTTACGCAAAACTTATCAACGTTATAAGCCGGAACTTGTCAAACGGGACAGCTTAAAAAACATCCGGTTGTTACCGGTACAATCTTACAAACCCAAACCATTGGAGGGGTTGACTACCAAAGGCAGCATCACGCGCGGTTTTAATGCCGGCAACCGCCAAAGTGTGGTGATGCAGTCCGGATTGGATCTCAAAATTGAAGGCAAATTGTCCCATAAACTAAAAATTAAAGCGGTGTTGTCCGATGATAATCTACCACAAGCATATGCTGGTATTTCGCAATCTTATAAAGAATTTAACAGG
>JALVST010000089.1 GCA_027024205.1 Flavobacteriales bacterium
AACTAAACCACTATGGACTGAAAGTCCATAGGTTTGGGAAGGACTGAAAGTCCTATTCAATTATAAAATTGTCTTGACCATCTTGATTGGGCTTTCTGTGATGTTCCAAATATTCATTCAACATCTCGTCTGTTATATTTCCTGTACTCCAACATCCATAACCAATTGCCCAAAAATGTTGACCCCAGTATCGTTTGCGCAATTCAGGAAACTCTTGTTGCAATCTACGAAAACTTCTGCCTTTTAATTTCTTTACAATCTCACTTACAGATTTCGAAGGTAAGTAATTGATATGCATGTGAACATGATCTTTTGATACAACACCTTTAAGAATTACAATATCTTCTGCTATACAAACCTGACGCAATATATCTCTACATCGTTTTTGTATATCTCCTTTCAAAACTGAATAACTATATTTCGTCGCCCAAACTATATGAACTGTAAACCTTGAAACTGTATGACCATTTGTCCTTTGAAAATTCATAGGACAAAGGTAACTTTTTTAGAAGCTGAAAGCAAGATGCACTAAAAGTGCATAGTTTTAACTATATTTGTGACCAATAAAAATAACGATATTTTAAAGTATATTATCAAATTAGAAGACGGAACGTCTATTTTGAAGTTTCCAGTCAGTTCTTGAAAAAAAGTCGCCGTTGCGGCGACTTTTTTGAATTTCTTTAAAAAAAAATGTATAATTATTCAAAAATTTCACGGCCGGCAAAATGAAAACTTGCTTCGATAACAGCATTTTCGTCGCTATCGGAACCGTGAATGGCATTTTCGCCTATCGATTTAGCATATAAATTGCGAATGGTACCGGGAGCGGCTTCCGCAGGATTGGTAGCACCGATAAACGAACGGAAATCTTCAACGGCATTTTCTTTTTGCAAAATAGCCGCCACGATAGGTCCGCGTGTCATAAACGCTACCAATTCGCCAAAAAAAGGTTTGTCTTTATGAATGGCATAAAATTGTTCGGCATCGCGTTTTGACAATTGCGTCATTTTCATAGCGATAATCTTAAAACCGGCTTGATTGATTTTGTCTAAAATGGCACCGATATGACCGTTTTCAACGGCATCTGGTTTAATCATGGTAAAAGTTATGTTTCCTGACATATGAATATATTTTTTTTGCAAAGATAATATTTTAGTTAAAAGTTAAAAATAATACTTCGATAAACTCAGTAATCTAAGCTGAAAGTTTGTATTTTTGCATTGGTAAATCGAGTGAGCCATCTTGTCGCTCCGGTTTTTGCCGGTGAGGAAAGTCCGGACACCACAGAGCAGTATAGCGGATAACGTCCGCCCACCGTGAGGTGAGGACTAGTGGCACAGAAACCAGGTACAGTTCGGCTGTAGTGAAAAGGCTAAACTCTATACGGTGCAATGCCAAGTAAACCCGCGTTATCAGGCTTGCTCGGCCGAGCGGGAGGGTAGGCAGCTAAAGATAATTGGTAACAATTATCTCAGATAAATGACAAGACACGACAGAATCCGGCTTACAGGCTCACTCGATTTGCTTTTTTTTTATTTGAAAGACATTTAAAAATTGTTTAAATTTGCAAGAGTAAACTCATAAAATGACTAACGATATTCTTTCAAAATTAGAACAACTCGAAAAAAAAATTCAAAAATTAATTGTCGAAAATTTTGAATACAAAGAAAAAATAGCTAATTTTGAAAAGTTAATAAAAGAACAAATGGACCAATTGCAGGCTTGTGAAGCGGAAAATTCGCTCCTGCAACACCAAATAGATCAATTGAAATTGGGCAAAGCATTTGCAGGCAATGAAGAAAATAATGAAGAAGCCAAAAGGAAAATTGACAGCTTGATAAAAGAAATTAATCTCTGTATAGCCGCATTAAAAGATTGATATTTTGGAAGAAAAAGTTAAAATCAAAGTATCTGTAGCCGGCAGAATTTATCCTTTAAAGGTAAATTCCATCGAAGAGGAACACGTTAGGAAAGCTGTCGATTTTATTGAAGAAAGAATTAAAATCATTGAAAAAAAATACGATATAAAAGATATTCAAGATATTCAAGCTTTGATTTTGTTGGAAGTGGCTTCCGAATTATCGTTTATAAAACAAAAATATCAAAAAGATATTCAAGCAATCGATGATAAAATAAATCAATTGTTACAAATAGAAGAGAAATAGTTCATCAAAAAAATATTGCCTGCACTTATTTTAATTTGTTAAACTCAACACAAATTTGTTAAAAAGGGTGAGTCGTAATTGTGAAAACAGGCCACACTATCCTTTGGGATAGGCAGTTTACTGCCAGTGGACGTTTGAGCAGTTCGTTAGCCCTAAACCTGTCTATATGGGGTTTAATCAAAATTTGAAAATAAGTGTAGGCTTTTTTATTTAACCAAACAACATAAAATTATGGAAACTTTAATATACTTACTAATAGGTTTAGTTGCCGGTTTTATTATAACATATTTACTCAAAGGTTTTTTAGATAAAAAACGTTCGGGAAGTATCATTAATAAAGCTTATAAAAAAGCCGATGATATTATTGTCAAGGCACAAGAAGAAGCCGGACAAATCAAAAAAATAGCTGAAAAAGAAGGTGAAGCCATAAAAAAAGAAAAAATCTTACAAGCCAAAGAAAAGTTTTTGGAGCTTAAAGAAAAACACGAAAAACACATTTTGGACCGTGAGAAAAAAATCGCGGAAATGGAAAAACGGGTCAAAGATAAAGATTCGCTTTTGTCAGCGGAATTGGCTCAAAATAACAAACTCACCAAAGAATTGGAAGAAAAAGAAGCCTTTTTTGAAGAAAAACTCCGTTTTTTGGATAAACGTGCCGAAGAAATTAAAAAAACACACGAAAAACAATTACAATTGTTGGAGCAAATTTCCGGCTATTCGGTAGATGAAGCCAAGGCCGAATTGATAGAATCCTTGAAAGAAGATGCCAAAGCTGATGCTATGAAGTTTGTCCAGGATACGATTGAAGAGGCTAAAATGACGGCTCAAAAAGAAGCTAAAAAAATCATTATCAATACCATACAACGTATCGGAACGGAGGAGGCCATTGAAAATACCGTCACAACTTTTCATTTGGAAACAGATGAAATAAAAGGACGTATCATCGGACGGGAAGGTCGTAACATTCGTGCTTTGGAAGCAGCAACGGGTGTTGAAATCATCGTTGACGATACACCTGAAAGTATTTTGTTATCCGGTTTTGACCCGATAAGACGTGAAATTGCCCGCTTGTCCTTGCACAAACTCGTTACCGACGGCCGTATCCATCCTGCCCGTATCGAAGAAGTGGTCAGAAAAACCACTAAACAATTGGAAGAAGAAATTTTTGAAATAGGGAAACGAACCATTATTGATTTGGGAATTCATTCACTGCATCCCGAATTATTAAAAGCTGTCGGACGTATGAAATACCGTTCATCTTACGGTCAAAACTTATTGCAACATTCACGTGAAGTGGCTAAAATTTGCGGTATTATGGCTGCGGAATTAGGTTTGAATCCCAAAATAGCCAAACGTGCCGGTTTGTTGCATGATATCGGTAAAGTCCCTACGGATGACACAGAGATGCCTCATGCCTTACTCGGTATGCAATGGGCTGAAAAATACGGCGAAAATCCTGATGTGGTTAATGCTATCGGGGCACATCATGACGAAATTGAGATGACTTCATTGTATGCTCCCATTGTTCAAGTAGCTGATGCTATTTCCGGAGCCAGACCGGGTGCCCGTCGACAAATATTGGAATCTTATCTCAAACGACTGAAAGAATTGGAAGAAATTGCTTTCGGTTTTCAAGGTGTTCAAAAAGCTTATGCCATACAAGCCGGTCGTGAATTGCGGGTTATTGTAGAAAGTGAAAAAGTCGATGATGAAAAAGCCAAACAATTGTCGTTTGAAATCACGCAAAAAATTCAAACCGAAATGACTTATCCCGGACAAGTAAAAGTAACGGTAATCCGTGAAACACGGGCGGTTAATATTGCTCGTTAAGTTATTAGTAGCAAGTAGCAAGCGGAGCGCCCCTAACGGGGCTCAATCAAATCGAAAATCTGACACTTCGACAAGCTCAGTGACCGAATCGAAAATCTGAAATCAATAAAAATCCTCAATTCCTCAATTTATGAAACGAATAATAAGGTTTATAATAACAAGCAATCAT
>JALVST010000090.1 GCA_027024205.1 Flavobacteriales bacterium
TACCTAAAGATACAAAATCTTTAGGAACGGGGGAAGAAATTCTCCCGTTTTTTTTTACAAAAAACAAAAAAAGGCTGCCCTTTTGAGACAGCCTCTTTTAGATAAAATATTATTAGAGACTATTCAAATTTTTCATAAAGAATTTGTGTTAACAGTTCAAAATTATCAGTCATTTGGTTGACAATCATGTTAGCGGTTTTGGGATGTACTTTACTGTCAATTGTAATATTTTTTCGAACTTTATCAAAACTGTCTTTAATCATTTCAACATACATCAACACACCGGAATCCGCTTTAAGGTCAGGGTCAGTTTCAGATTGATTAGTCAGTAATTTAATGACTTCATACAAATCTTTTTTTGTTTTTTCAAATTTATTAGGAATTTCAGGATCTCTCAATTTAGCTTTTGCAGCAATGTAATAAAGTAGAAGTCTTTGTGAGAGCATTCTTCCTTCCGAGCTGAGTCTCAATAGTTTAACGGATTTTAGTTTAGTAGCACTATTAACCATATCGGCAATAGTTTCTATTTCTTCACTCATTTTATCGGCATATTTTACGACTTTAACGGCCGCGTTACCATCATATTTTTTCTTCATAATCCTATCCATTAACATCCAGGATAAATTGAGTTTTTGTAATTCAATTTCTATTTCTTCATTTAAGGCACTATCAGTGAGACTGATGAGGATATCGGAAAATTTATTAGAATCTTCTTCCAGTTTTTTGACAACCTTAGGATTATTGGCCAAGATGCCTTTCATGATGTAGTTTTTAGCCAATCGTTCAGTCAAAGTACGCAATTCTTCCAAATTGACAATAAAGTCATTCATATTTTTAATTTGCGCTTTTCCACTTAAACTTACGATAAGGAATAAAATAGCTAGATAATTCTTTAATCTCATAATAATTATTTTATATATTGCAAAGTTATTATTTTTAGTTTAAAATATACAATGTTAATTATATTTTAGTGAAATACTTTTAATTGCAAATCTTTTTTGTCACCTTCCGGTTTTTTAGCATTTGTTTGTTTTCTATTTTGTAAGGCTTTAATGTACGTCAAAACGGCTTGAATTTCTTCAGGTTTCAGGTAATCTTTATAAGGAATCATCATGGTTCCTTTTTTACCTTTTGCTATGATGTCGTATAATTCTTGCGAAGAACCTATGTATTTCCAATAACTATCTGTTAAATTGGGGGCTACCCCCCCTTTGGCAAATTTGCCATGACAGGAATAACATCGTGTTTTATATATTTTGTTGCCTTTTGTCAATTCTTTGGAGACCGGCGAATTGTCAAATTTAAAAATGTCAATAATTTTATAATTGTTATTAATCTTGCTTTTTATGATTGAAAAGTTATTGCCGTCGGTTAGAATAATATAAATGGTGTTGTTTTCAGCCAAAACATTAAAAAGCTGGATTTTATCTTTATTGAGTAGTATAAATATCTGTTCTCTTAATGTTAAGAAAGATTCCATTATTTTGGCTTTTTGATCTATGTCGATTTTGTCATCCAAATAATCCACGAGTTTGTCCGTATTGCCTGTTTTAGTTATTTGAACAAGTTCTTCTCCCAGTTGATACAAATTATTTGTTTGAGCTGTTGTTTTTGAATAACCGATAAAAATCAACATTAAAGCTCCCAAATTCATTACTATTTTTTTTCCAAGAAGTTTCATAATTTGATTTGTGTTGTGTTTGTTTCCCTATTTTGTTATACTCATTTCTTTTATTAATCTTTTGTCATTGCCGATCTTATCAATTACAAAAAGAACATAGTTTATATCTACCATAATATTCCTACATATTTTTTGGTCATAATACAGATCACTCATTGTTCCCTCCCATACTCTATCAAAGTTTATGCCAATTAGTTCTCCTTCTTTATTTATTGCAGGACTTCCGGAGTTACCTCCTGTGGTATGAGCCGTCCCCAGAAAGTCAACCGGCATTTCTCCCGAATTGGAATAAGGCTTGTAATCCTTATTTTTATACAAATCTATTAATTTTTTCGGAATGTCAAATTCATAGTCTCCCGGTATGTATTTTTCAATTATCCCTTTTACGTGAGATATGGGAAAATAATAAACGGCATCATGGGGTTCATAGCCTTTGATAACACCGTAGGTAATCCGTAAAGTGCCGTTGGCATCAGGATATAAAGGGCGGTTATCAAATACTTGTTGTATACCTTTCATGTATTTTTTTTGAAGATTATTGATCTTAGAACGGATATTTTGATAATCCGGGGCTATTTTTTGATAATAATCTTTTATAAATTTCTCGGCAAATAAATAGCCCGGGTCATTGTCCAAGATTTTAATAAATTTTTTCGGACCTTTATGTAAAAGTTTTTTTAATTCATCCGGATTGTTCAATACGGAATTTTGATAAATATTTTCGGCAATATCGTCTATATTGTCCGGATTGAACGAAGTGTTTTTATATGCAGCAGGCATATAAGCGGCATATAATTTCATCAAAGCTTTGAAAATATCTTTGTCAACAGTGGTATTGTAATTTTTAAAACTTCCGGTTAGACGTCCGGCATATTTTTTTTGCAGTTCAGCAAAACTTTCTTTGCCTTGTTTTTCATAAGTTTGCTTTAAATTATACAATAATAATGCCCTTTTTAATAAATCGTTGTTGAGATAAAAAATTTCGATAAAATAATTTCGGGCCAACTCAATGTCCCGGTTTTCTTTATACAGGTTTTCAAAGAGATTAAAAATTCTCAAATAGTCCGGATCCATTTTTTTAGCTTGGGCTTGAGATATGAAATATTTTTCAAAATCTTTCTTTTTTTCAATGACGCCGGTTCTTTTAATTCCTTGATTTTCGCCTATCCATTTTTTCCAATAATTGGCAATGCGGGCGTATTTGGCGGTATATTGTAATTTTATAGTATCATTTTTAGACATATAAGATTTCATAATGTCCAATACGGTTTTGCGGGTTTTGATACGAGCCGGATTGATAACTTCGACTTTTTGTTGTACGGCAACAGCCGGTAAATATTCTTGTGTGCGTCCGGGAAAGCCGTAAATCAGAAAGAAATCTCCCGCTTTTTTGGGTTTTATAGATATTTTGAAATAAGAATCCGTGTGATATGGTACATTGTCCGGACTGTATTCTGCCGGACGGTTGTTTTTACCGGCGTAGATTCTAAAAACTGAAAAATCGCCAGTATGTCGCGGCCACATCCAGTTATCGGTATCGGCTCCGAATTTGCCGATGGATGACGGCGGAGCCGCTACCAACCGGATATCTTTATAATTTTCAATTGTAAAGGCATAATAACTGTTTCCGTCATAAAATGATTTGATTTGAATCTCTTGCCAGTCTTTTTTGGGTAAGGTTTTTTCAAGACGGTTGATATTTTTTTGAATCATCGATTTTTTTTGTGTTTCATCCATAGTATCGTCAATACCTTCCATAACCTTATCCGTTATATTTTCAATTTTTCTGACAAAAGTAACATACATCCCGGGATTGGGCAGTTCTTCTGCCAAACTTTGAGACCAAAATCCGTCTTTGACGTAATTATGTTCAAATGTTGAATGAGATTGGATAGCACTATAGCCGCAATGGTGATTGGTTAATATCAAACCGTCCGGCGAAACAATTTCACCTGTACAACCACCGTTAAATTGGATAACGGCATCGTTCAAACTTGTTTTATCAGGACTGTATATAGCGTCAGCGGTTAATTTTGAACCCATTTCTTGCATCCGGGATATCAAATCATTTGATAACTCAGAAGGGATAATCATCCGGCCGTTCTGTGACCGGCTATTTTGAAACAGAAATGTGACAAGTAGTAAAACAAGTATTTTTTTCATAGTTCCATTTGGGTTTGGATGGGAAATTGTAAAAATAATGAATTTCTCGGTAATAAGAACTTATATTTTACTTAAAATATCTTATCAATAACCAAAAGTAAATACATTTAACATTTTACACAAATATTTTTAAAAAATTTCTTTTATTATCTTTGCCTTTATTAAAAAAACAGACCAAAAATGGCGGAAATAGAAATTTTTAGAGATACAAGTCCGGTTTTTACTAATGATATTATCGTATTCGGGCTTTTGATGGGATTGCTGGCATTGATTTTTTATACATCTTCACTTAGAGGCGGATTTTGGGAAAAATTTTACAAAATAGTACCGGCTTTATTACTGGCTTATGTGTTGCCTGCTATTTTGGCTTCTACAAATGTTATTGCAACCGATTGGGTTAGCGTCGAAAACGGCCAAAAAACGGTTCACGAATCTCAATTATATTATATAGCCAGCCGGGTTTTATTACCGGCCTCTTTGATTTTGATGACTTTGAGTATTGATTTAAAAGCGGTTTATAATCTCGGTTCCAAAGCCTTGATTATGTTTTTTACCGGTACTTTGGGTATTGTGATTGGAGGTCCTATTGCCTTGTTGTTAGTGGGGAGCGTTTCTCCGGAGACAGTTGCCGGTACCGGATTTGATGCTTTATGGCGTGGTTTGTCCACTTTGGCCGGTAGTTGGATAGGTGGTGGTGCCAATCAAGCGGCTATGTTAGAGATTTTTCAATATAATCCTAAAAAATACGGGGCTACGGTTTTGGTCGATATTTTTGTGGCTAATTTATGGATGGCTACTTTATTATTCGGGATTCCGAGAGCTAAAAAAATAGATAAATGGTTGAAAGCCGACACTTCATCTATTGAGACTTTAAAAGAAAAGGTAACGGCTTTTGCCAAAAAAGTGGAGAGAATACCAACTTTAACGGATTATATGGTTTTGTTGGGTATTGTTTTTTCGGCGGTGGCTTTGTCATTTTTGGGAGCAGATTTTGTATCACAATGGTTAAAAGATCATATTCCGGCGGTTGCCGATAAAAAATCGGTTGTATCATCTTTCGGTTCGCAATTTTTTTGGTTGATTACTTTGGCAACTTTATTTGGTATAGCTTTTTCTTTTACCAAAATAAGAAATTATGAAGGGGCGGGAGCATCAAAAATAGGTAGCGTTTTTATTTATATCCTGGTGGCAACCATCGGGATGAAAATGGATTTGTTTGAAATCCTCAAAAATCCCGGCTTGATTTTTATCGGTCTTATTTGGATGACGATTCATGCTTTACTATTAATAATAGTTGCCAAGTTGATAAAAGCACCTTATTTTTTCTTAGCCGTAGGCAGTCAAGCAAATGTAGGCGGTGCGGCATCGGCACCGGTGGTGGCGGCGGCTTTTCATCCGTCATTGGCTTCGGTTGGGGTAATGCTGGCGGTAGTCGGTTATGCCGTCGGGACTATAGCAGCACAAGCCTGTGCGATTTTAATGGAATGGGTATCTCAATGGCTCGGAATTATTTAATGTCAAGTAACAAGCGGTGTGAAGTGATGTCCCGTTTTACCGGCTTTTGTCCGGAAAATGGAATCGCAACTAATAAGTAATAATGTATTACGTTTACAAATACCTATTTAAATTTTACGAACATTACATTTAAAATGAACTTACGTTTAATCCTTTTGCCGTTTTCCGTTTTATTTGCTTTGATTACAGAAGTGCGTAATTTTTTGTATGATAGGGGTATTTTGAAGCAATATGAATTTGACGTGCCGGTTATCAGTGTGGGTAATTTAAATGTAGGCGGGAGTGGTAAAACACCGCAAATAGAATATTTGATTCGATTGTTGCAACCCGGTTATAAAGTGGCCGTTATCAGTCGTGGATATAAACGGCTTACGAAAGGATATATTGAAGCAAACGAAAATTCATCGCCTGAAACCATCGGTGATGAGCCGTACCAGATATATCGTAAATTTAAAGATATTATCGTTGCCGTAGGGGAGAATAGAGTGGAAGCCGTTCGTAAGGTTGTAAAAAAACATCGCCCCGGCGTTATTCTGCTCGATGATGCTTTCCAACATAGGCGTATCAAACCGGGATGGCAGATACTCTTAACGCCCTATAAACATTTGTTTTATAATGATTGGATGTTGCCTGCCGGAAATTTAAGAGAATTGCCTAAGAATGTGAACCGTGCCGATATGATTATAGTGACCAAATTGCCTGAAAATTTAGATGCGAAAAAACAAAATAAAATTCGCAGTAAGATAGCAAAATTCACGGGTAAAGAGGTCTATTTTTCTAAAATAAATTATGCTCCGTATCTTACTAATGAAATAAAACAATTGAATATTAATGATTTAGCGGATTATAAAATTTTATTGATTACCGGTATTGCCGATACTTCCCAGTTGTATGCCTTTTTATCGAAAAAAAATATTAACTTTGAAGGCTTAAAATTCGGCGACCATCATAGATTTTCGCCAGCTGATATCCGGCGTATTAAAAAGAAATTTGCCGGTATTAAATCATCTAAAAAGTTGATTTTGACTACCGAAAAAGATTATGTACGCCTGTCGTTCCGTTTGAGTGGCGGAATGCTATATTATCTACCTATACAAACGGAAATTATTGAAAAAAAGGAGTTTAATCAAAAAGTTTTAGCATATGTCAGAAGCAAAAAGTGAGTTTGATTTATCGTTGGAAACAGCCCGTTTTTTACAAAACAAGATAGATTATATACCGGAATATGCCATTATTTTAGGTAGTGGGCTCGGAAGTTTATCCAAAGATATTACGATTGATTTTGAAATCCCCTATCATGATATACCCAATTTTCCTGTTTCTACAGTTCAAGGGCATAAAGGTTCTTTGATTTTCGGAGAATTGAGTGGTAAGAAAATTGTAGCCATGAACGGCCGTTTTCATTACTATGAAGGTTACAATATGAAACAAGTGACGTTTCCCGAACGTGTTTTTTGGCAAATGGGTATTCGAAAGTTGGTGGTTTCCAATGCTTCGGGCGGTGTCAATAGAAATTTTAAAATCGGAGATGTAATGTTGATTACGGATCATATCAATCTTTTTCCCGAGCATCCTTTACGCGGACAAAATGATGAACGTTTCGGCCCTCGCTTTGTCAATATGAGTGAACCTTACAGTAAAAAAATGTTGCAAGTCGTAAGAAAATATGCAACGGAAAACAATATACGTATTAAAGAAGGGATATATTTGGGTTTACAAGGTCCTACCTTTGAGACTTTGGCAGAATATACTATGGTTCGGAATATGGGAGGCGATGCAGTTGGGATGTCAACCGTGCCGGAAGTTATTGTAGCCAGACATATGGATATGGAAGTTTTCGGTATCTCGGTTATAACCGATATCGGAACGGCTGAATTTATTGAAGAAGTCAATCATGAAGAAGTATTAAAAGCTGCCAAAAATTCCGAGCCTGTTGTGAGGGAATTGGTGGCTAAGTTAGTGGAATTGTATTAAAAATTGTCCATAGCAATTTCAATTGCAATTTTAACAGTTCGTGATAAAAAACAAAAAATTTGTTTAAGACTGACATTTATTGTAATTTTACTATATAAAAAATTAAGTGAATTACAAGTAATTAAAATTATTATTATAAAAATAAAAGTAAATTAAACTAAATTTAACAACTATGAAAAAACTATTGATGGTATTAGTATTTCTTAGCTTTGGCAGTATATATGCCGGAGGCTATCGTGTAGCTCTGCAAGGCCAGCGGATGATAGGAATGGCCCATACGGGATTATCGGTTTTTAACAATGCCGAAACCGCTTTTTTTAATCCGGCCGGAATTTCGTTCTTAGACAAAAAATTTAATTTTTCGATCGGTGTAAGTGGTATTATGTCGCATATCAAATTTCAAAATACCGATTACAATTGGGCTTATGAAACGGATAATCCTCTGGGAACGCCCTTTTATTTGTATGCCACTTATCAGGCTACAGACAAAGTTGGATTGGGTTTAGCGGTTTATACGCCTTTCGGAAGTTCAACCGTATGGCATCAATGGGCAGGTTCAGATATTGTTAATGAGATATCTATGAAGGTTTTTTACGTTCAACCGTCTCTTTCTTATAAATTTTCGGATATGTTCAGTATTTCTGCCTCTTTGATTATGGCTTACGGCGGAGTTTCTTACAATAAAAATATCAACCGGTATTTAACCGGAGATAATGGCGAAAAAACCAATGCCCAATTAGATTCCGGCATCACCGGAGCCGCCGGTTACGATTTTGCTTTGGCTTTCAGACCTACCAAAAATTTAAATTTCGGAATAAATTACCGTTCATCCGTAACATTGGATGCCAAATACGGTAAAGCAACATTTAACAATGTACCGGCATTTTTATCAAATACTTTAAAAACAACGGCTTTTTCGGCTAAATTACCGATGCCGGCAGAGTTGGGCGTAGGTATGTCGTTTAAGCCTATGGATAAGCTGTTGGTAGCTATTGATTACAATTACACTTATTGGAGTATTTATAAAGAATTACGAATTGATTTTAAAAACGGTTTGCCGCCGAGCATAGCACATAAAAATTATCATAATACCAGTACCTTCCGTGTTGGTGCTGAATATCAATTCAATGATAAAATGTTTGTAAGGGCAGGGTATTATTTCGATGAATCTCCTGTAACCGAAGGATATTTCTCTCCCGAAACGCCTTCAACCGATACTAATAACTTTACTTTCGGTTTCGGTTATCAAATGCATAAATGGGCGGTAGATTTTTCATTATTATATTTAAAAGGAAAAGAAAGAACCGATTATACATTTGTAAGAGGTGAAGGTCCTAGTGCTCATAAATTCGGAGGCACTTATGTCGGTAATGCCATCATTCCCGGCATTGGAATCAGTTATTCTATTAAATAATAAAAAAAATTTGAACCATGAAAAAGATTTTAAATATACTAGCAGGTTTATTAATTGTATCAAGTTTTACAGCTTGTCAACCGGAATTTTCAAATCCTATCGGTGATAGCACCTATACTTCCGGTGATGCCGATTTTTCCAATTATGTAGCAGTTGGTAATTCGTTAACAGCCGGTTACACAAACGGAACGCTTTATAAAAGCGGTCAGGAAAATTCTTTCCCTTCTTTGTTATCCAACCAAATGCAATTGGCCGGAGGGGGCGATTTTACACAGCCTTACTTGGATGATGACACCAATGATGTGGGCGGAATGGTTTTTTCGGGAACCCCTATTTTACAACCGAAACTTATAATTGATGCTTCACAAGGTGGTCCCGAAAGAATCAATAAAACACCGACCATGGATGTCTCAAATATCCATCCCGGACCATATAATAATATGGGTGTTCCGGGAGCTAAAATTTTCCATTTGGTTGCCAACGGTTACGGTAATATTGCGAATTTAGCATCTCAACAAGCCAATCCGTATTTTGTAAGAATGGCATCTGCGCCTGATAAATCCATTATTGAAGATGCTGTTGCTAAAAATCCTACTTTTTTCACTTTATGGATAGGTAATAATGATGTGTTGTGGTATGCTACCAGTGGTGGAACAGGAGTTGATCAAAACTCGGCCGGTAATGTGGATCCGACAACTTACGGACCTGATGATATTACCAATGTCAATGTGTTCGGAGCTATATATCAACAATTGCTTGATGCCTTAACCGCCAATGGTGCCAAAGGAGTTGTTGCCACTATTCCGGATGTTGCTTCCGTACCGTTCTTTACCACGATTCCTTACAATCCTATTCCGTTAAGTGATCAAACCCAAGTGGATGCCTTAAATGCGGCTTATACTCAATATAATGCCGGCTTACAAGCAGCACTGCAAAACAATCTTATTACACAAGATGAAGCTGATGCCAGAACCATTAACTTTGATTTAGGTGCTAATGCTTTGGTAATCGAAGATGAATATTTGACGGATTTATCTGCTTTGGGATTACCGTCTATCAGACAAGCTACTGCTAACGATTTGGTTGTACTACCTGCTATGTCAGTTATCGGAGTGGCACCCGACCCTAATAATCCGCAATTGGTAAACGGTATAACTATTCCTTTGGAAGATAAATGGATTTTATCCAAGGATGAAATTACCGAAGTCAGAACAGCTACGGCCGGATTTAATCAAATTATACAATCCATTGCTGCAGCTAAGAACTTGCCGGTAGCCGATATGGGGGCTTTAATGGAAGATATGAAAAACGGTTTGGTGGTTGAAGACGGCTCAATATATACCGCTAATTATTTTGACGGAACAAATTTGGATAACTTGCTCTTCGGTTTGGACGGTGTTCACCCGACCCCGAGAGGCTATGCCGTTATAGCTAATAAATTTATCGATGTGATTAAAAGAGCTTATGGCGCCAATTTACCGAAAGTTGTTCCGGCAAACTATCCAACATTTGATATTTTACCTGCAAATTAAGTATAAGGTAGAAAGTTATAAATAAATAGAGGCTGTCTAAAATGATAGCCTCTATTTGTAATAAAAAATTTAATTTTTACCATTAACTAATTTAAACTCCGCAATAGGGTTTTGTTTGGTTAAAATGTAACTGGCTTTATCATCTTTGTAAAAGAAGTGGACAATATTTTTTTGTTCTTCAAACAAGTCTTGTAAAATAGTGTTTTTGATTGAAATTCGTCCGGGTTTGCCGGCTAAACCGGCCTCTAATAAGATAACAAAAAATTCGTCTTCTTGTGTAAATCCTGCAAACCGGCAATCAACAACTTGATTGTCAGTAGTTATTAAAAAATGGGAACGAAGATACTCCTTTAACAATTCACGGGTTTGTTTTTGAGATAAATCGGCTTTTATTTGGTAGTTTTCTTTCAAAACATTCTCAATATCGTCGGGAAAAGTACGAATGATAATTTCCAGTTTTCCGGTTTTTATATAAATTTCCGTTACGCTGACATAATATTTATGCATGGTAAAAGCTGTTATTCCAAATAAAAATAGTGTGTAAACTAACTTTTTCTTATATTTGAAAAAATTTAACTTTATGAAAAAGCCGTTTTTTTTATCTATTGTCATCTTGTTGTGGTTTATAGCGTGTAAATCATCTCAAAAAGCATACCGGAAACCGGTAGAGAATACAGTAATAAAAACTCAAGAACCGGCAAGCCCTTTAAAAATTACAAAATCAAAGGTAGTAACAATTCTTAAAAAATCAAATCCGTTTTCGTCTTTATCGGAACCGTCTATTTGTATCAATAAATCGGATACGTCAAATTTTGTAGCAGGTAGCATTTACGATAATGTTCATGTTACAAATGACGGAGGCAAGACTTGGGCCAACAGTCATTTAAAATCCCGTTACGGGGTTTTCGGAGATCCTTGTTTGGCTTCTGATAAATCCGGTAATATTTATTATTTACACTTGGCCAATCCTGAAAATAAACGGGGTAGTAAAGAATTTTTAAGCAGTATCGTTTTTCAAAAATCCACAGATAAAGGAAAAACTTGGTCGGACGGTGTGGCTATCGGTTATGACAATACACATGTGCAAGATAAACATTGGATAGGCATACATCCCGTAACGGGAGAATTGGCAGTTACTTGGACAGAATTTGATGCTTATCATAGTAATAATCCGGATGATTATTCGAGAATATTGTTTTCAAAATCAAACGATTTCGGAGAAACTTGGTCGGACCCCTTAAAAATTAATGAACTTGATGGCGATTGTATGGATAGTGACGATACTGTTGAAGGGGCTGTGCCGGTTTTTGATAAACAAGGGAATATTTATGTGGCATGGGCTTATCACAACAAAATTTATTTTGATAAAAGTACAGACGGTGGTAAAACTTGGTTAGATAAGGATATTGTCATAGCGGACCAACCTCAGGGTTGGGATATAGACATTCCGGGTGTTTTCAGGGCAAACGGTATGCCGGTTTTAGGTATTGATAATAGTAACGGACCATACCAAGGAACTTTGTATGTCAATTGGGCGGACCAGCGTAACGGTTTGGACGATACGGATATATTTATAGCCAAAAGTACGGATGGTGGGAAAACTTGGAGCAAGCCGGAACGCGTCAATACCGATAAAACCAAAACTCATCAATATTTAACTTGGATGGCTGTTGATCCGTTAACCGGGTATATCTATATAATGTATTACGATCGCAGTCGCTATACCGACGAAAAAACCGATGTTACTTTGTCATACAGTACCGACGGGGGTGGGACCTTTAAGTCGATAACCGTTTCCGAAAAACCTTTTAACCCTTTTAAAGGAGCTTTCATTGGAGATTATAACAATATAGATGCTTACAACGGTATTGTGACTCCCATTTGGACGGATTTGTCCGTTAGCGGAATAAGTATTAAAACCTGTAAGGTTGTATTTAGAAAGTAGAACTTAGAAAGTAGAATTTAGAAGTTAGAAATATGAGAAGTATGATTTAAAAGATAGAACTTTCGGGTTTTCAATAGGTATTATTGATTTAGTTGAATTGTTGCCAAAGAATAAAGCCACATCTGTTGTTTCTTACCAGATATTAAAAAGTGCTACATCGGTAGGTGCCAATTATCGTGCCGCAAAAAGAGCAAGGAGTAATAAAGAATTTATTGCAAAAATTAATATTGTTTTAGAAGAAGTTGATGAAACCTTATTTTGGTTGGAATTAATCAAGACAAAAAAAATGGATAAATGAAGAAGATTTGGACAAGTTTTTAAAAGAAGCTGATGAATTAACAGCCATTTTTACAACGACATTAAAAACAATGAATAGAAAATAGTAGTTTATGTTTAGTTAATAACAACCGCTTCTACTTTCTACCTTCTAATTTTATATACCAACCCCTCCCTTCTAAGTTCTACTTTCTACCTTCTAATTTTATTTTGTTCCTTGAAAGAAAAACCCCGATATTTGCAAAAATAATTAAACCGAACTTTAAAATGGCACAAAAACCGGGTATTCCCAAAGGGACAAGAGATTTTTCTGAGGAACAAATTGCAAAACGCAATTATATCATCAAGCATATCAAAAATCAATTTGAATTGTTTGGTTTTGCACCGATTGAAACGCCGTCATTCGAAAATCTTTCGACCTTAATGGGAAAATATGGAGATGAAGGCGACCGCTTGATTTTTAAAATTCTTAATTCCGGTGATTTTTTACGAAAAGTTGACGAAAAAGTTTTAGTAGAAAAAGATGCTAAAAAACTGACCTCTAAAATTTCGGAAAAAGCTTTGCGTTACGATTTAACCGTTCCTTTTGCTCGGTATGTAGTGCAACATCAAAACGAATTGACCTTTCCGTTTAAGCGCTATCAAATTCAACCGGTTTGGCGTGCCGATCGGCCTCAAAAAGGACGTTTTAGAGAATTTTACCAGTGCGATGCCGATGTCGTCGGAAGTCGTTCCCTTTGGCAAGATGTCGAATTTGCTTTACTTTACGATGCGGTTTTTACAGCCTTGAAATTGCCGGTTACTATCAAAATAAATAATCGTAAAATTTTGTCAGGTTTGGCTGATTTGTTGGAAGAAAAAGATAAATTTACTGACTTTGTAGTGGCTTTGGACAAACTGGATAAAATAGGAGAGGACGGCGTTGTCAAAGAGATGATAAGTAAGGGTATTTCCCAACAATCTATTGACAATATTAAGCCAATTTTTGATTTTAAGGGTGATAATAAAGCCAAAATCAATTTACTTAAAACTTTATTATCCGGTTCCGAATCCGGACAAAAAGGTTTGGAAGAACTGGCGTTTGTTTTGAATAATATTACGGAAACAGGTTTGCAATCTGCTAAAATAGAATTTGATATTACCTTAGCCCGTGGGTTAAATTATTATACGGGTAGCATTTACGAAGTATCGGCCAAAAACGTCCAAATGGGTTCCATTGGTGGTGGTGGTAGATATGATGATCTAACCGGTATTTTCGGGTTGAAAAATATGAGTGGTATCGGTATCTCGTTTGGCTTGGACAGAATATATCTCGTCATGGACGAACTCGGTTTGTTTGAAAATGTCAGTATTCCTAAACCTGATATCCTTTTTATCAATTTCGGAGAAAAAGAAGCATTGTATAGCTTAAAAGCGGTTCAAAAATTGAGGCAAGCAGGTATCAAAGCAGAACTCTATCCGGAAAATGTCAAAATGAAAAAGCAAATGACCTATGCCAATAAGCGGCAAATTCCCTTCGTTGCCCTTGCCGGTACCAATGAAATCACAAAAAATACTTTTACCCTTAAAAATATGACGGACCGTAGCCAACGAGAGGTTGGTTTGGCGGAGATGATAGGCATTATAAAATCCTGACGAAGAAGTTTCCACTCCTACGGCGTTTTTATATTGTATTGTTTTAATTATCTATTACCATGGTATTGCCCCCTTATGGGGCTATGATTTTTTGACAAATAAAATACATTGAATCTAATCAATGAAATACATCATTGAACTTCGACGGACCTCAAATGCCTACTTGGTAGATACAATTGATAAAATACATTTTACTCTTTTATAAAATATCGTTATTTGATTATAAAAACGATTGATTGTTTGTTTGAAAATTTGCTATAAAAAGCCTTATCTTTGCAGAAATAAAAAATAGAAAAATTATGAGTGACGGAAGAGAACACATACAAGTATTGATTTTAGGATCAGGACCTGCCGGATATACGGCCGGTATTTATGCCGCGAGAGCCGGATTAAAGCCGGTTATTTATACCGGAATGGAAATGGGCGGTCAATTGACAACCACTACGGATGTGGAGAATTATCCTGGTTTTCCTAACGGCTTACAAGGACCGAAATTGATGGAAAATATGCAAAAACAAGCCGAACGTTTCGGTACGGAAGTGCGTTTCGGGATGGCTACGGCTGTTGATTTTGCAAATAACCCCGGAGAGAAACATGTTGTTACGATAGACAATAACAAAGAAATAACGGCGGATACAGTGATTATCGCTACCGGGGCTACGGCGAAATATCTTGGTTTGGAGAGTGAGCAACGATTACGTGGAGGCGGTGTGTCGGCTTGTGCCACATGTGACGGTTTCTTTTACAGAGGTTTGACCGTCGGTGTGGTCGGCGGCGGTGATACGGCTGCCGAAGAGGCTAGTTATTTGGCCGGATTGGCTAAAAAAGTATATATGTTTGTCCGTCGTGACCAAATGCGGGCATCCAAAGCAATGCAAGAGAGAGTGAAACGTATCGAAAATATCGAAATCAAATGGAATACCGAAATAGAAGAAGTATTGGGTGATAAAGTGGTAGAAGGTGTTCGTGTGGTCAATAATAAAACCGGTGAAAAGGAAGACATTAAATTGGAAGGTTTGTTTATCGCAATTGGTCATAAACCGAACACGGACTTTTTGGGTGGACAGATAGATTTGGACGAAACCGGTTATATCAAAACCCAATGTGACACGACTAAAACCAACAAGCCCGGGGTATTTGCCGCCGGAGATGTTATGGATCCTGTTTACCGTCAAGCGGTTACAGCTGCAGGTTCAGGTTGTAAAGCCGCTTTGGATGCTGAAAAATATATCATTTCATTGGATGAATAATGTTGATTGAATATCACAAAAAAACGGCATCGAAAAATCGGTGCCGTTTTTTTATGTTTCAAAATGATTTAAAGAGAGTGACGAATGTAATTCGTCTCTACACATGTGTCCACTAACTTTATGAACATCGTAAACTTTATGAACTTTTAACTAACTGATAACCCCTGACCCAATCAATTCGTCATCGATATACCAGGCGGCAAATTGCCCTTCTGCAATGGCTTGTTGCGGTTCGAAAAATTCAATCCAAAGCACATCGTCAAATTGGTGCAAACGGGCTTTACGCAAAGGTTGAAGATGCCGGTAACGAACTTTTACATCCATGGTTTCGCCGGGTTTTAAAGCCATATCGGGGCGAACCCAATGTAGTTCGTCATCGGTAATCTTTAAAGCACTGCGATACAGCCCCGGATGTGTATAATGTTCACCGATATACACGATATTATTCTCAACATCTGTATCGATGACAAAGGTGCGTTGTTTAAACCCGCCTATATTAAGTCCTTTACGTTGTCCTTTGGTAAAATAATGGGCGCCTTGATGCTTGCCGGCAATTTTACCATCTCCGGGTTTGTAATTGTAGGTGCGTCCCAAGTATTCTATACGTTGGCGTTCGTTTTCAAAGTTTTCATGTGTTTCAAATTGCTCATAATATTCTCTCGGAATAACGATAATATCGCCTTCTTTGGGCTCGAGTTGTTGTCGTAAAAAGTCGGGGAGATTGACTTTTCCTACAAAACAAAGCCCTTGACTGTCGCGTTTGTCTGCTGTAACAAATCCTGATTCTTTAGCAATTCGCCGCACTTCGGATTTTTCGAGTTCACCTATGGGAAACAATGCGTGTTTGAGCTGTTCCTGATTGAGTTGGGCTAAAAAATAACTTTGGTCTTTTTTGGAATCTACACCGGCAAGTAAACGATAGTAGGTTTGCCCGTCTTTTTCAATTTGTCCTTTACGTGCATAATGTCCGGTTGCGACAAAATCGGCCCCATATTTTTTGGCTTCTTCCCAAAACAAATCGAATTTAATTTCCCGGTTACATAAAATATCGGGGTTTGGCGTACGTCCGCGGGCATATTCACGAAACATATAATCAACTACACGCTTAAAATATTTCTTTCTGAAATCAAAAATTTCAAAAGGTATATGAAGCGTTTCGGCGACTTTGCGAGCATCTTCACTGTCTTTGATCCACTGCATTTCATCGGTTTTGGTATAACGGGTATCGTCCCAGTTGAGCATAAAAGCCCCCATGACGTCGTAACCTTCATTTATAAGCAATTTGGCGGCAACACTTGAATCAACCCCACCGGATAGACCTACTACAACTTTTCCTTTTGATGACATCTTTTTTGTTTTTATGGCAAAGATACGATACAATTGTAAAGAAATTAGATTTTAGTTTTTTTATTTGATGAAATGATGATTTGAAAAGTAGGTCGCTGAGTGATTTTGCGAGGAAACGAGCAAAATTGTACCGAAGCGCCGGTTCATAGCATATTTTAATTTGATAGATTGTTTATTACTTCATACCGCATATCCAACTTTGGAAATTGAGAACAAGGTTACTGAGTGTCGTCTCGACAAAATCGAGACGGTATGTATCGAAGTAACCGGGGTTTGAATTGATGAATTGATGATTTTATTCATTAACGTCTCATTCCTCACTTTTTCAATAACCCTACATTACAAACCGGGTTTCACTGACAGGCGTACGCGTATCCATTGGTAAGCCGCGATTGCGGTGGTCATCTATTTCGGCGGCAACCCCAATGGTTCTTCCAAGTAAAAACAGATTAAACCCGATTTTTTGCATGGCTTTTTCGTCCACTTTATTTTGACGGTATAATCGCCACATCAATTTAAGACTGATAGCGGCGATAACAGCATCGATATTGACGGCATACACGTTTTTGGTGATTTTTTGCCGTTTAAGTGCATGCACTAATGCCTTATAGAAATCCCAAAAAACATTGCGGATGCCGGCTTCTGAAAATTGCTTATAAATATAATCTTCACGCGGGTCTGTATTAACCGGTTTACCTTTAAAAACCGGATGGTTAATACCCGGTATGCGTTCATAAGATGTTCCTTTGGCTTTGGCTTCATTTTTAGCTTTACCAAAATTGCTTGCCGCTTGCTCTGCAATCTTTTCTACATCAATATTTTTAGTAGCGGGGTTAAAATCTTGTTGCGAACCGAAAGCGTTCAAAAGATAACGGATGCCGACAAATCCGTTACCGCCGTGCGATAAGCCCGTATTGGCTAAGAAACCCATGAATGCCGTAGCAATCTGATTGCCGGCACTGACGCTTTCTTTGGCTCCTTTGGCACTGATAGTCCCCGGGCCATTGGTCAATGTGATGCCTGCCAAAGTTGAAAATTCTTTAAGTGAAACGGTATCCGGCTCATAATTGAATACGGCCTTAAAGATAGTTTCGGTAAATGATTGTGCCGGAGCGGTTCTGCCTGCGATATGAGATTTTATATAATCATTACTGTCAAAATCAGTTGTGGATAAAATACTGATTAAAGCTATTCTGTTAAAATAATCATAAGTGTCGGCAATGGTATCTTGACTGATTTTTTTCTTGACCAAGGCGGGTAGGAACAAGTGGAACAGTATGCCTGCAATGATAAATGTATCGCCATCTTTTACTTCATAATTTGCCGTTATGTATTTGATTAATGATAAGGCATTGCTTTTATGATTTAAAAAATCATTCCACTTATCAATATGAGTTTGGCCATTTTTGAAATTGAAAACGGTTTTAATAGTATCTTTAAATTTTTGCCAATCAATTTCTTGTGACAAATCTCGAAGGTTCAAATCTATATAAAGTTGTATGAAATTTTGAATGGTTTGACGGGCATAAGTTATTTTGTCGTTGTCAGGGTTCAAAGCCAGTACCGTCATCAAAGCCTGATTGGGAGTAGCCTTATTTTTTTCAGCTTGTTTAATTAAATTAAAATAGCCTTCCGGAACTTGTGATAAATGGTTTAAAATATTGTTAATCAATCTTATATCTTGTTTTTTTGGTGGTATTTTTGCCAAGGCAAAAAAGATATTTTCTTCGTAGGAATTTTGTGCCAATTCGGTAACCTTTTTACCGTGTAGTTCGGCTATGTGGGTTTTGGGGTCCAAAGTGGAGGCACCGGAAGCGTTGCGCATATTTTGGCGTAGAAAGACAGCGCCAAGTGCTTTATTGACACGTTCTATTTCTTCGTCATAAGGTGAAATGGCTTTGCCAACAGCTTGTTTTAAATTCCCGGGTAGTTGCCAATCAAAATCGTTGCCGAACCAAGCTTTGAGTTTCAAATCCCCTTTGGGTTCGAAATCGAGTTGCATCCGCCGTTTGTCAAAAACGGCTTTCATAGCCAATGGAATTTGTTGAATGGAATTGACCAAGGCACCTTTTTCGCTGACAGTATCCGTATTTTCAGGGTCAAAAACATCTACATTAAGGAAGTCTTTAAACCATTGTTCCTTACTGGCGGCATCGTCATTACTACCGGCCAGGGCCCCGGCATGCCCTACGGCTCTTGACAGTTTGGCTTTCCAATGCCCTGTAACGCAAGCGATAATAGGTTTTGTAAAGTGGTATTTCCCTTCTTTAATCATATCTAATGCGATTTTTTCATAAAAACCGCCCGGTTCGATATATAGTACGACAGCTTTGGTACGTGCGTCATTTTGTGCAGCGTATAAAAATTCGGCTACCGGATATTGAATGATGGTATCTTTACCGGAACTGACCAAAGTGGTGACGCCAAATCCTTGTGTTTTAAGATATTCAGTGATGGTGGTGCTAAAATTACCCGAATTGCTGTGAATTGCCACAGAGCCTTTCATCAATAATTCTTCGGGTTTGTCACCGCCCAATCCGCCACCGATACGTACGTGATTCCATGCATCGGCGACTCCAAGTGAATTGGCACCGAAAACATCTACACTGTTGGCTTGTGCGATAGCCCGTATTTGTACTTGGTCCTTGACACTCAGTTTTTCGGTAACGATGATAATTTTTTTTAGTTTTTTGTTATAATGAAGCAATTCGGCTACGGCGTGATAAACAGCAGCAGGAGGGAGGTAAATAACACCTGTATTGAAATCGTGTTTTGCGACGGCATCGGCCAAGCGGCTGTAAACCGGTATATCCCCGATGGCTGTTTTCATCACCCCCGGACGTCCGTATTGCACGCCTGCCACAACGTTACCCTCGCTGTAAACGTGTGAAACAGGCGTAACTTTGCGACTTTCGTTCCCTAAAATATTCATAACAAGGACTTTATCTTCTTTTGAAGCGATTTGTTTCAAGTCGGTTATACCGACGTAACTGTTGAAGGGTTTGCATTTATTGATAGGCATGATGTTTTGTTTTATTGTTATTTTGTATCATCCAGTTATCGATATCGACAGCGTATTGAATCACTTCAATCATGGAACTGTCATAACCGAAAAACTTATAGGGTATTTCCAAAGATTCCAAAATATCACGGGCGTAAGCAAAGCCTTTAATCAGGTTGGGACCACCACGTCCCGAGACTACATACAAATCTTTTTTGGGATGCGTTTTGTAATAATCACGCAAAGCATCAAATATAGCTTTATAGGTTACAAAAATATCGGTATTGTTGGCTTTACCTCCTATAATCAATAAAACATTGCTTTGTTCAAGCCAATATTTATACACGATTCGGGCGATATGATACATTTTTTCGTATGGCGGATTACCACCGAAATCACTGGAAATAGTCGTTTTTTCCGATAATATTTCAGTAGCCGCACTGTTGGCCCCGCCACCGAACATAAATGATGTAATAGTCCCTTCGGGATTGATGACTGCTACATCACTTTGCCCCTGATAGGTGCGTAATTGGTTGACTTCAATTTCAAATTCCGATAAATTGGTTTCAAAAATTTCAGGAGGCAGGTTCAACCTGTCTGTCAAAGGATTGTCTTGGTCCAGCATGCCTTTGTAATCACAGGCAATGGCGTGTAATCGACCGTTTTTGCGTTCTACACGTATGGGATTTAATTCCAATGTGATAAAACCGTAATCGTTATAAAGTTCCCACAATTTAGGTAGATGACGTACTAAGGCACTGACCAATTCTTGGGGAGCATTGAGCTCTGCCAAGGCATCTATGATATGGTAGTTTTTTAAGCCGGTTAGCGGGTCAAAAGATTTGCTGATGATTTTACCGGGTGGTAATTCTTCAATATCAATACCGCCATCGATAGACAGTGTAAATTCGGGACGTCTGGAAACGGTTGAAACGTTCAGGTTGAAATAAATTTCATACTCCGAAGGAATAAATTCTTCAAAAGTCACCCCGTTGGCAATAACTTTTTCGTTGTGAAATTGGTGTTCGACAAAGAACAATTGACGTTTAGCAGCCATAGCATCTTGAACATTATCAACTATTTTGACCAATCCGGCTTTGCCTTTTTTTCCAACACCACCGTAAAAAATCGGCTTAACTACAACTTTACCGCGTTTCTCTATTAATTTTTCAATACTTTCGTAAGTGGCATTGGAATGGAGCACTTCCGGAACCGGAAAGCCTGCCAGTTTAAGAATGGGAGCGCCATAGCGCATGCCTGTGATTCTCATAGTTTGGAAATTAGATTTTAGATATTAGATTTTAGATATTAGATTTCTGAATATTTAGCAAATGAGGATAAATTAGTTAAATGTTGCATTTCGGCAAGCTCTGTGACCTGAGTTAAAAGTTAACTGTTATGATCATAGATTGCTTTTTTTGATGAATTTTTTTTTTGTGCTACATTTCGTCTTCTTGCATTTAATTTTAGTAAGTGAAGAGCTCGCTGAATGTTCCGTTTCGACCTTGACGGCTGTCGGGAGACGGTAAAGAGGCCGGTACTTCAATACATTTCTCTCTTAACTTTCGCTGGAGGCATTCAGCGCCTACTTCCACACACTGTTTCTTTGTCGTTTGTCCGGTTGCCAGACTACACTTTTTATTATTCACTTGTTACTTTCTATTTTATCGTGCGACAAATATAAAAAACTGACATTTGTCATAAAATATAAATCATCAAAAATTTGCCCGGTTTTAACATATCGATATTAATTTTGCTTGTTTTGGCAGAAATCAATAATGTTTTACCTTTTTTTAAATTGATTCCGTTAATGTTAAAGTCTCCGTCTCCGGTATTCATTAGAATGATAAAACTGTCGAGTTCTTTAATATTGATGGTTTTTGAGTTTGTGATATTGATTTTTTCAATTTTAAAATAAGGGGTATCGATAAAATTTTCTGTTTTTTTATCCGGTTGTGCTTTGAAATTGATTGCTTCCAAGGCGAGGTCAGTATGCAATTCGCGGGGTTTTCCATCCAACCCGGGGCGGTTCCAATCGTAAATACGGTAAGTAATATCGGAACTTTGTTGCACTTCTGCCAGTAAAATACCTTTTCCGATAGCATGAACCGTTCCGGCAGGTATATAAAAGGTATCGCCTTTTTTTACTTCTATTTTGTTGAGTAAGTATTCCAATTTTCCGTTTTGTAAGGCTTCCAGATATGCTTTATGTGTTGTTCCGCTTTTAAATCCGAGGTATAAAACAGCCCCTTTATCGGCTTGAATGATATGCCATAATTCGTTTTTCCCGAAAGATCTGTGCTTTTTGTAGGCAATATTATCGTCGGGATGTACCTGTATGGATAAATCATCGTTGGAATCTATGTATTTGATTAACAAAGGAAAATTATTGCCGTATTTTTTGTAATTGTTTTTACCCAACAAATATGCTTGGTATTTACGGATGAGTTCTTGTAAATTTTTTCCTTTGAAATATCCGGATTTAACGACCGAAATGTTTTCAGGCACATTGGAAATTTCCCAACTTTCGCCGGTATGATTACCGGGAATATTTTTGTTTAATATACTTTTTAATTTATAACCACCCCAAGGTTTTTCTTTGAATATAGGCTTAAATTCCAAGGGATATTGGAGCATTTTTAAAGCCAATTGCTCTTTTAATTTGCCTAACGAATTATCAAAGATAATTTTGAACCATTCCGTATATTTTTCAGGATGCTTTTTGATATCCGATTCAATATTTTCGAGACTTTCATAAGTGTAATCCATGACTTCGCCGGGATTAATACGAGGAGATTTGTTACTGAAACCGATCATAACATGGTCCAGTTCGTGTTCGGTCAGTCCGTTATCAAATGGGGCTTTGTAAACGAAATGAAAAACTTCAGTTAGGTTGGCTGTTAGTCCCATTTCTTCCATCAAACGGCGTTTGCCCGCTTCAATATTAGTTTCGTTTTTACGTTGATGACTGCAAACCGTATTGGTCCACAGGCCGGGCGAATGGTATTTGTGAGCGGCACGCTGTTGGAGCAGGAGTTCGCCTTTGTCATTAAAAATAAAGACAGAGAATGCCCGGTGTAATAAGGCTTTTTCGTGGGCTAACATCTTGGGAGCGTAGCCCAAAACTTCATCTTTTTCGTTGACCAATATGACTTGTTCTTCTTGCATAAAAAAAATATGACACAAAGATATAAATTTATGATTGTGTTATTAAAAAAATGTTTACCTTTGCAACAAAAGTTACTTTTAAGCTTGTAAGGTTTGAATGTCGAATGCGACTAATAAAAAAATTGAAATGAATAAGCATTTTTCATATAATCAATTTGGACAGGGGAATAAAATAGAGGCATGTCCCGTGTCTTATCAACAAGTAAATAGAAATTTAATCAAAGCTTACAGTAGTATTGTTTTGATTGTTTTAGTTTATACGTTAATGACACATCAATACTGGGCGATGTACCTTATCAGTTTGGATTTTTTCATCCGGGTTTTTGCAGGTATAAAATATAGTCCGCTTTGTAATTTATTGACGGCGATGATGAAAATTACCTCCTTAAAACCCGTTTTGGTAAATGCGGCTATTAAGAAAATAGCGGCAAAAGTAGGATTGATTTTTGCCATTGGTGTCTGTGCATTTCATTTAGCGGGTTATGAATTTTTGTCCGACATATTCATTTATATGTTTATGTTTGCCATCAGTTTGGATTTGGTGTTCAATTACTGTTTGGCTTGCAAATTACAAAGTCTGTATTTGAGTTATTTCAGTAAGCGTTAGTTTTTTCATAATAGTTAAAAAAATACGAGGCGTTTGGATATCCAACTGCCTCGTATTTTATGTATTGGTGCCCCTGCCAAGAATCGAACTTGGATCTACGGTTTAGGAAACCGCTATTCTATCCATTGAACTACAAGGGCTTATGTTTTATCATGTCTTTTTATTCCGTTGCCCCGTGAGGCTGGTGTTATAAAAATATTATTAACTGTTTACTTCTAATCCCTGACCTGTCAGGTTTTGTATTCAAAAAAAATCCAAATCCACATTTAAATGGTATCGTGATAAAAAAGAAGGAGACGTTTACTAAAACGTCTCTACTTAATGCAAGATACCGGTTATCCGGAAATTATTATTAAGCGCTTTCATTCTCATCTTTCTCCAAATTTTCATCTTTTTCGACATGTTTTATTTTGAAAAACAGTTTTTCTTTTTTGGGGTCATAATCCATTACTACGGTATCGCCTTCATTGACTTTATCATTAAGAATTTCTTCTGCCAATGCGTCTTCAACATATTTTTGAATGGCACGATTTAAAGGACGGGCACCATATTGTTTATCAAAACCTTTTTCGGCAATAAAATCTTTGGCTTTATCGGTCATTTTAAAATTATAGCCCAGTTCTTTGATACGTTTATAGACTTTTTGAAGTTCGATATCTATAATTTTATGTATATCGTCTTTTTCCAGTGCATTGAAAATGATGATATCATCTATACGGTTTAAGAATTCGGGGGCAAATGTTTTTTTCAAAGCCTTTTCGATGACACTTTTGGCGTGTTCGTCGGCTTGTGACAATTTGGCACTGGTTCCGAAACCAACGCCTTGTCCGAAATCTTTAAGTTGACGGGCGCCAATATTGGATGTAAGAATGATAACCGTATTTCTAAAATCAATTTTTCGTCCTAAACTGTCGGTAATAAAACCTTCGTCCAATATCTGCAAAAGCATATTGAATACATCCGGATGGGCTTTTTCGATTTCGTCAAAAAGGACCACAGAATAGGGTTTGCGTCTGACCTTTTCCGTGAGTTGTCCGCCTTCTTCATAACCTACATATCCCGGGGGAGCGCCTATCAGTCGTGATAAAGCGAATTTTTCCATATATTCGCTCATATCAATGCGAATCAAAGCGTCTTCATTGTCAAATAATTCTCTGGCTAATACTTTTGCCAGTTGGGTTTTACCGACACCTGTTTGTCCCAAAAAGATGAAGGAACCTATCGGTTTATTGGGGTCTTTTAAACCTAAGCGGTTTCGTTGGATGGCTTTGACCACTTTATCAACCGCTTCGTCTTGTCCGATAACTTTTGACTTGAGAATTTTACTTAAATTTTTCAATTTGGAGGTTTCGGCTTGAGCAATACGGTTGACGGGGATGCCGGTCATCATGGAGACGACATCGGCCACTTCTTCTTCGCCTACGGTGTGACGAAGCTCTTTCATTTCTTCTTGCCATTTTTCTTGGGCTTTGACCAATTGACTTTCTACATATTTTTCATCGTCACGGTATTTGGCAGCCAGTTCGAATTGTTGTGCTTTGACCGCTTGTTGTTTTTTTTCCTTGACTTCTTCCAATTTGTTTTCGAGTGATAAAATGTATTCCGGAACTACAATATTGGTAATGTGTACCCGGGAACCGGCTTCATCCAAGGCATCTATGGCTTTGTCGGGCAGGTTGCGGTCGGTCATATAGCGATTGGTTAATTTTACGGCTGCTTCGATAGCTTCGTCGGTAAAATTGACATTGTGATGATTTTCGTATTTGTCTTTAATATTGTGTAAAATTTGTATGGTTTCGTCCACACTGGTCGGTTCAACCAAAACCATTTGAAAACGACGGGCCAATGCGCCGTCTTTTTCGATATATTGACGGTATTCATCTAACGTTGTGGCTCCGATAGTTTGGATTTCACCACGAGCCAAAGCCGGTTTAAACATATTGGAAGCGTCTAAGGAACCTTGTGCGCCACCGGCACCTACAATGGTATGTATTTCATCGATAAATAAAATGACATCTTTGTTTTTTTCAAGTTCGTTCATCAAAGCTTTCATTCTCTCTTCAAATTGACCACGATATTTGGTACCGGCTACCAAACTGGCCAAATCCAAGGCCACGACACGCTTATTGAATAGTACCCGTGAGACCTTTTTTTGAACGATACGTAAAGCCAAGCCTTCTACAATAGCCGATTTTCCGACGCCGGGTTCTCCAATCAGAATAGGGTTGTTCTTTTTACGCCGGCTCAATATTTGCGAGACGCGTTCTATTTCTTTTTGCCGTCCTACAACCGGATCCAATTTGCCTTCTTCGGCCAATTTAGTCAAATCACGTCCAAAATTATCCAAAACAGGGGTCTTGGATTTGGTTTGTTGACGCCGTCTGGGACGTCCTAATGGCCTCTCACTACCGAAATCGTCATCACTACCGCCGAAAGGATTGTCTCTTTCATCTCTGGGTAAATCGGAAAAAGGTCCTTGTTCGTCATCAAAATCATATTCGTCATCTTCTTCATCATTTTTTATCATATCGTCCATAAACATGTCGAGATATATCAGTTTCAAATCTTCATATTTTAAATCGTAACGGTTGAATATGCGACTGACAGGGTCATCTTCATTATATAAAATACTTATGAATAAATGAGCCGTATTTATTTGATCTTCTTTAAACGTTTTTGATAACAAATATGAACGTTTGAGTGCATTGGAAGCTTGATGGGTTAAGGTAATAACAGATTTGTCCTGAACCGTCAAATTAATATCTGATTTTACAGGTATTAATTGCCTGATTTTCATTAATAAACGATCCATGGGCAAGTCATATTCTTCCTTTAACAATTGGGTAATTTTATTCTCTCCGGAACTGAGCAGCGCATAAACCAAATGCTCGGTTCCGACAAATTTATTACCATTTTTATAAGCCAAATCCCGGCTTTTGATAATAATGTTTTTAAGTGTTTTACTATATTTTTCTTCCATGAATATGTGAAAATTTGTCGTTGTAAAATTACAAATTTTTTAGATAAATGCCGTTTACAAAAAAATTAAGTTTGATTTTATATAAAAAATAAGATAATTGAGCATTTAACGAACATCAAAAATTATGCCGCATTGCCCTGTTTTTTTTATAGTAAATGACAAATGTAGTTGTGTTTTTTTTCGTAATTTCACAATCTTTTTTATCTTTGATAAATCTTATTAAGTTTATGGAAATTTCCGTTTTACAGATCATTTTAATATCTTATTTGACCGGTTTCGGCTTTTTGCTTTTGATACGTTCTTATGATAAGTATGATAAAGAACCACTATGGCGGATGGTTTTATTGTCTTTTTTCGGTGGTTTTGTGTCCATTTTGGCTTCGTCTTTTTTGTATGTTTGGGTGCGTCCGCAATTAAATTTGACCGATGCCATTCTGAAAGTCGGAACGGTTGAAGAGTTTTCCAAACTTTTGGCTTTATTCATATTGTATAAAATTATCAGGGAGGAATTTGATGAGATTGTTGACGGGATTATTTATGTGTCGGCTGTCTCATTGGGTTTTTCGGTTATAGAAAATATTTTTTATGCTCAACATGCGGCTTTTCCCCTTACTTTACTTTTCAAACGGTTTTTGTTTGCAACGGTCGGACATATTTCATTTTCGGTTTATATGGGCATTGCTTTTTACGTGCACAAAAAAATGCGTAAAAATTATGCCGGTTTATTTTTATCTTTTGTTTTAGCTACTTTGGCGCACGGTTTTTATGACGGCTTTTTGTTTAACAGGAATTTGACTGTATTTTTTATTCCGCTATATTTTTTATTGATTATTTTTCAGTTTAGATTACTTCATGTAGCGTATGCTTATTCTAAAATGAAAGGACATTTCAGATTTGATGATTTAAAGATTCTAAATCATGAAGTAGATAATTTGTCTTGTTGTAATTGTAAGCAACACAGTACGAGATTGGCCAGATTTAAAAAAGTGGATATCTCGATTTGTAATCACTGTAATCATTTAATAATCTCAAAAAAAGATTTTAATCGTTTGTTAAAATATTACCGGCCTAAATTAAACCGGAAATCTTTTTTTAAAATACTTGATGTTAAGGGGGGAAAAGTAACTTTAAACAAAGCTAAAACAATTGTTTTTCATACTGATAAAGAACGTTTGAATGCCAGTTTTGATGATTTCAATATCTGGCTTTATACTGAAAATAAAAGGGATTTGCAAAGGTTCCACAGGACTTTGGAAGGGCAGATTTTTTATCAATTGGGTTTTAAATACTTGTCATAATGTGTAGAAAAAGAATTTTTATCGGAAGTTTTGTAAGGCATGAAGCACTTATGCATTTGTTTGAAATTTCAAAGGAAAGTTTGAATAAAACGGGATATTTCAAATGGACGAGGACACAAGAAAATTTTCATATTACTTTTCATTTTTTCGGCTCTATGCATTGTAATGATATTAAAAAATTGCACGAAGTTTTACAAGATTTTTTTCAAAACGAATATGATTTTGATTTGGAATTGCAAGGACTTGGTTATTTTAAACGAAAGGGCCGGCCGACTGTGTTATATGCCGGTTTGTTATCAAATCCCCGTTTATATCAATTGCATCAAACTATTCAAAAACGTCTCTTTGGAACCGGTTTTATCAGTGAAATACAGATGCGTTTTACGCCGCATATCACATTGGCTCGGATTAAGAAAACGTTACCGTCTTTTGAGGAGGAAGTTGAAAAAATCAATCGTGATTTTAAACCGGTAAGACTTCATCCGTTTAAAATCGATATTATCGAAAGTATTTTATCACCGGAAGGGGCCTTGTACAAAGCTATCTATTGATTTGATTATCTGGTCAATATGTAAATCTGGAGGTAAAAATCTTTATTTTTGGCATTTGTCACATTTTTGTTTTTTTTTGGGTTTAAATATAACTTTGTAAACCTGCCAAATAGCCCAAAGGACAATAATATATACAATCAGATCTACAATATATACAATCAGATCTACCATGAGTTTATTTTAAGAGTTGGTATGCGGCAACGGCGCTCAAATAAGCCAATCCCGTCATGTAAAAAAATACGATAACCGGCCATTTCCAGGTTTTGGTTTCATTGCGTAGAGTTGCCAGCGTACTGAAACACTGCATGGCAAAAGCGTAAAATAGCAGGAGTGAGATGCCGGTGGCAAACGTAAAAGTTTTTTTGCCGGTAAGATGGTTTTTTTCGTTAGCCATGCGGTCGCGGAGACCTTGGTCATCATCGGTGTTTCCGACACTGTAAATAGTGGATAAGGTGCTGACAAAAACTTCTCTGGCCGCAAATGATGTCAGTAAAGCAATACCGATTTTCCAATCGTATCCCAATGGTTTGATAACGGGTTCAATGGTTTTACCCATTTGTCCCAGATAAGAATGTTCCAATTTGTATGATTCCAAGTTGAGATGGCCGGATTCTTGATATTGCGTAAAATTATTTCCTGCATTTTGAAATTTTTCTCCGCCATGCGTTGCTAAAAACCATAGAATAATTGAAAAAGCGACGATGATTTTTCCGGCGCCAAACACAAAAGCCTTTACATGATCCCAAACCGTAATAAAAACGTTTTTGGCAATAGGGGGCTTGTATTCGGGCATTTCCAGAATAAAATACCGCTTGTATTTCGATTTAATGATTTTATTAAGCCCGAATGCCAAGAGGAGTGCTGAGGAAAAACCTAAAAAATATAGAGCAAATAATACCAAACCTTGCAAATTGATAAATCCGGCCATATCTTTTTGAGGTATGACCAAAGCGATGATTATCGTGTAAACCGGAAGACGTGCGGAACAGGTCATAAAAGGTGTAACCAGCATGGAAATAAGCCGTTCTTTACTGTTTTCAATAGTCCTGGCACTCATAATAGCCGGGACGGCACAAGCGGTCCCGGATAAAAGCGGTACAACCGATTTGCCGGATAAACCGAAGGGTTGCATAAACCGGTCCATCAAAAAAACCACACGACTCATATAACCCATTTCTTCCAGTAAGGAGATAAATAAAAATAGTAAAGTGATTTGCGGTACAAATATCAAAACGCCTGCAATACCGGATATAACGCCTTCGGTTAGTAAGGCTGTCAATTGGTTGTCAGGAAGAACGGTTTTGAGATATGCGTTTAATTGACTGAAAGAAACATCTATCCAATCCATCGGTATTGTAGCCCAACTGTAAATGGCTTGAAAAACCGAAAACATGATAAAAATAAAAATAAAAATTCCCCAAACTTTGTGTAATAAAACCCGGTCGATACGTTCCGTTAAACCGGTTGCTTGACTTTTGTCTATATGGTAGGTTTCTTTCAGAATCCGGTTGATATCTTTATAGCGTTTGATAACCTCTTTTTGAAGCAAACGTTTTATTAAATTCCGGTCAAACGGCAAGTCTGATATTGCGGGATATTTTGTTTGTAATTCGTTACCGAATTTATCTTGTTCGGTATATAGCAGCCATAATTTATAGAGTGGTTCGTCAGGGTACAAGGGTTTGATAAAGTCAATGTTGGTTCCCGTAAGACCGTAATTTTCAAAATATCTTTTAGAGGGCTTTTTAAACATTTGAGGAATCATTTCTTTCATCTCATGAATACGACCTTTTCCGGATTTTTGACCATTGGCCTTACTTTTTTTAGCACTCACCAAAATGACAGGTATTTGAAGTAATTCGCTCAGTTTATCGACATCTATTTTGATGCCTTTTTTTTGCATTTCGTCACACATGTTGATGGCCAGCATAACCGGAAATCCTAAATCTTGTATCTCTTTTAAGAGAATTAAATTCCGTTTCAAATTATTGACATCGGCTACCACTAAAACCCCGTCAATACCTTCACGGTTGATCAATAATTCTTTTAAAACGACTTCTTCGTCTTTGGAGGTAGGGTGTAAACTATAAGTGCCGGGTAAGTCAATTAATTCAATTGCAGTACCATCGTCCAAAGTAAAATGTCCGGTGACGCGATTGACCGTTATTCCGGGGTAATTACCTATTTTTTTATGCAATCCGGTTAGTTTGTTGAATAAAGAGGTTTTTCCGGTATTCGGATTGCCGATTAATGCAATTTTATACTTTTTTTTCTGCGCCATTTTTTACGGGTTCAACATCTATTTCATTAACAATCTCTTTTCCCAAAGCAATTCTGGAGTCTCCTATGATAAAATATAGTGGTGTGCCCAGCGGCGCTTTGTTTATTAAAGTCACTTCAACGCCATCAACACATCCCATTTCCATCAGTTTGAGGGGTAGTTGTTTCTCTTGACAATTTACAATGACGGCTTTCTGGTGTTTTTTTAAGTCCTTTAACTTCATTATTGAGAATGTTTCTAAATAACAAAAGTATAATTTTTTTTTTGAAAATAGTAGTTTTAATTATAATATTTTTTTATCATCATCATATTGATTATCAGTATATTAATGGGATGTTGTTTAAAAAAGGAATTAATTAGAAAGCAGTAAAACTTATATAATTCATCAAATTTACTTATGATATTATAACAAAATTTGATAATATTAAGTTTAAGAGAAGTATATTAGTCAGAGAAATGGTGATTTGTTATTAAAATTTAGTGATGTTAAGTTGCAAATAAGCGTTCTTTGATTTGCCGGAGGAAAGAGGAATTGGAAGGGCTTACACTGTTTTTCAATGAAAAGTATAACGAAAAGACAAAGCGCCACCGTCTGTAAAAAAGCCTTTTGTTCCGGCAAAATTATAGAATGGTTTCCAGTCGATTCCGAATGCGACGGGTATCCGCTTAAATTCGTATTCAAATCCAACAATCAAGTCGCCTCCGTAGACAAATGAACTTTTGGTATATCTGGAATTATATAAACCTGTATGGGCACCTGCTCCGTAATACAGAAAAAAGTTTCTATTTCTATCCATAGGTATGTGATATTCTACCAAGAGAGTCATTTCAAAAGCTTTCCAAGGTCTGAGAAGTAGCACTTCAAAAGCAGTGGAATTGCCAAAGAAGTTTTTATAATTCACTCCGCTATATACCCCACCTCTCAAACCGATAGCTTGTTTGTAGTTTTGTGAATATGTAGATGTTACTGTCAATAAAGTAGCAGATACGAAAAGGAATAATAAAAATTTTTTGAGTGATTTCATCTTAACTATTTTTTTTACGGTGGTAAATGTAAACAATAAAATATGACAAAATGTTTGGTTGTCGGTAAAAATAGTCATTTTTTACATTATTGGCATAAATTTTGTAAGTTTTTAATGTAAATTTAATAATTTTGCAATACAGAAACGGGGTCGATTGGATTTGACAGCAAGGACCATTGACATGTAAGCATGCCGAGCGCTGATACATAGCTCGTTAATCTCATGTATCAAGAACAATAAACGGCGAAACTAACTTCGCTCTTGCTGCTTAATCCCGAATAACAGTACGGATTAAGCCACGTTCCGGCAAGGTCCGGAAGGCAAGAAGTTCCTCGGAAGCCTTGACTTACGGCGTCCGGTCAAGGAGCTTCGTAAAAGTAAGTCTAGGTATAAATTTGCTCTGGATTTATACCGAAATTTTTAGGAGCTAAGCTTTGAGTAGCCGGTCTGTGGGCGGCTCAAAGTCGAAAAACAAACACAGACTAAGCATGTAGAAAGCATGTGAGTGGCTTGTGTGGACGAGGGTTCGATTCCCTCCGACTCCACACAAAAAAGAGGCTGTCTCAAAAGGGCAGCCTTTTTTTGTTTTTTGTAAAAAAAACGGGAGAATTTCTTCCCCCGTTCCTAAAGATTTTGTATCTTAGGTATGCAAAGCTCAGCAAATATACCATTTAAAAATTA
>JALVST010000091.1 GCA_027024205.1 Flavobacteriales bacterium
GTAATAATCAGAAAATTAATTGTTTACAGCGATGTGATTGAAGAAAATGGAAAATTAGCAAAATCGTTAAATATTTGTAAATTAGTATCATAATAGTAAGTGCGAAACTTTAATTAATTATTTATCGTAAATTTGAACAAAATAAATTTATTGTTATGAAAAATAAGTTTGTCATTGTAATTATTTTTTTGATTGTGATAGCAGGTGGCTGGTTCGGTTATAGAAATATGCAATCCGGAAAACAACGCCAACTAATAAGTATCTTACCCGAAAATGCTGTTTATATATTGAAAACCAACGAATTGACAGATGCTTGGAAAGAAGTGTCGCAAACCAATATCTGGAAACATTTCATTAAAACCAAAGGTTTTGAGTATCTGCAATCCGTTGATACGTTACTCAACAATACTTTGTTGAATAACAAAGCTTCAAAAGTTATTTTTAACAATCGCCCGACGGCTATGGCCGCTTATGTAACGAGTCCTACGGATTATGATTTTGTCTATGTTGTTGATTTACAACAGTCTGAATACATCAAAAAACTCTTAAACCGGATTTTGAAATTAAGCGGTTCGCACAAAGTTGTAAAACTCTCTTACAACCAAACCAAAGTTTATAAGCTCATCGATAAAAAAACACCCGAAAATACTGTTTTTATCACAACGGTTGATAATCTGTTGATTGCTTCCTTTTCTTATAAATTGATAAAAAAAGTTTTGGACGAAAAAGACAGGGAACATTGGCTTGAACGTCCTGATTTCAAAGAAATTGACGACGAATTGGGCAATGGTTTGGTGCAATTGTATTTGAACTACAAAGCCATGCCGCAATATCTAAGGATTTATTTTGCAGATTTGTCACAAGACACGCAAAAGATGATTCAAGACTTGGATTTGTCGGGTTTTGATATATCGCATGAAGACGAGCGTATCAGTATGGAAGGGATGACTTTGATGGACTCGACACGGTCCTATCTGAACGGTATGCTGGATATAAAACCCGGAAAAATTGCTTCTTACGATCTTATCAGTAACGAAACGGCTATGCTGACGGCTATCGGATTTAAAGATTTTGATATGTTTTATCAAAGTTTGTTAAAAAGTTATGCCGGAAAAGACAAATCAAAGCGCGCGGCATACCGTCAAAATCTCAAAAAATTGGAAAAATTTTTAAAAATCGATTTGCAATCCGATTTATTCGATTGGATAGGTCAAGAGATATCACTGGTCAAATTACGTTCGGATAACCGGCAACGGCCCGCAGATATGTTGTTGTTGATTCAAGCAAATGATATGGACGACGCCCGGGAGGGATTGGCACATATTACAGCTCAAATCAAAAAACGCTCTCCTTTCAAATTTAAATCATATCAGTATAAAAATTTTGAAATCAACTATTTACATCAAAAAACTTTTTTTAAAACCATCCTCGGTAATATATTTGCCAAGATAGAAAAACCTTACTATACCTTTATTGAAAACTATGTAGTGTTTAGTAATTCGGAACAAGTACTCAAAAATTTTATTGATGATTACATAACCGGGAATACACTGTCACACAATGAGGATTTTGTGGATTTTAAAGATGAGTTGAACAACAAATCAAACGTGTTGATATATTTACATATGCCTAAGCTTTATGATATCATGCAAAAATCTCTGACCGAAACCGGGAAAAAATCTCTGGACGAAAAGAAAGATTTGTTGTTGAGTTTCAGCAGTATAGGTTTACAATTGGTCAGCAAAGGCGAATATTATCAAACCATGCTAGTTATTGACCACGACGAAAAAGCCCTTCAAAAAGAATTGGCAGCGCAAATGGCCAAAAAAGTGGATAAGAGTATTCATAACCGTTTTGTTGAGGATTTGCAATTTAAAATCTTTTTTCCCGATAGTTTACAAATTGCCGACGGTAAATACAAACAATTTTATCCGGACGGTACCACGTTAAAAGTCGAAGGACAAGTAAAAGATAATCTGCCTTACGGTATATGGCGAACTTATTACGAATCCGGAAATTTGCAAAGTGTCACCAATTACGATGACGGTGAAGTTGATGGCGATTTTTATTATTATTTTGACAAAAAACCACGTAAATTGATGATACAAGCGCACTTTGACCACGATTTGTTGGACGGCGAATATTCGGAATATTGGGAAAACGGTGCCATAAAAGCCAAATTAAACTACAAAGACGGTAAATTACATGGCGAAGCTTTGTATTATTTTCCTACGGGACAAATCAAAACCAAAGGAAAATACCGCAATGGTGAGAAAAAAGGTAAGTGGCTGTTTTACAACAAAAAAGGCGAAGTAATCGGCAAAAAACGCTATTCGGGATTTTTGTTTTGATAAATTATATTAAAAATCCCGTAACCAAAAACAACACGGCTGAAACAACCCCTGCCAGTAAGGCATAAGGTAATTGTGTTTTAACGTGGTCGATATGGTCGGTAGCGGATGCCATGGATGAGATAATCGTGGTATCGGAGATAGGCGAGCTGTGGTCACCGAAAACACCGCCACTTAATACCGCCGCTAAACTGATATACGGATTGACGTCCAAGGTTTGTGCCATCTGAACGGCAATGGGAATCATAATAGCGAATGTCCCCCACGAAGTGCCGGTGGCAAAAGCTACAAAGGCGGCAATCAGAAAGATGATAACCGGTACCAATCCTGATGATAAAAAATCTTTGGTCAATTGTGCCACATATTGCCCCGTCCCCAGCTCTTTGGTTACACGGCTGATAGCAAACGCCAATAACATCAAAAGGGCCAAAGGCATCATTTCGGAAATGCCTTTGAGTATCCAGTCAAACATGCCTGTAATCTTGGCAATACCTTGTACACGATACAAAACCATGCCAAACAACAAAGCCGACAATACTGCCATTAATACTGCCGTAGAACCGGAACCTTTACTGACGGCGTAAAAAATTTTTTCAAACGAAAAACCTTTTCCAATATTTTGCGTGGCTCGTTGCCACCCGTCCAAAATCAAGGTAACCGGCATCATCAATACCATCACCGCTAATGGCAAAATCATATTATAAGCCCGGCTTTTTTGAATACTCACCACAGGTTTAACACCGGTCAACTCGTCTGAAATCATAGGTTTGGCGTTGTCTGACAACAACTTACCTTTAACCTGCGTCCGGTATTCGGCTTGTTTCATAGGGCCGATGTTGAAATTGAAAAATATCACCACCAACACTAATAACAATGCAAGAACGGGATAAAAATTGTAAATCATGGCATGAAACAAAACACCGAATCCTTTGTCAAAACCTTGTGTCAAAAGTAAGCCCATAATAAAAGCCCCCCAGGCATTAAAAGGAATTAAAATGGAAGTAGGGGCGGAACTACTGTCGGCAATATAAGCCAGTTTTTCGCGGGAGATTTTGAGTTTGTCAAACAAGGGTCTGAATACCGCCCCGACAGTTAAAGACGATATACTCGTTTCTACAAAAATTATAACCCCTGTCAACCAAGCAAAAAATTGGATTTTTTTGCGGTTTGTTTCCAAATCGACTGTTTCCAAACCGCCTAGTTTCCGGTCTATCCAAGCTACAAATCCACTGACGCCGCCGGATTTTTGTATCAAAATAATTAACCCGCCTACCAAGGCACTGAACATGATGGTTTTGGTATTACCGGCATCTTTAAACACATCAACCAATGCCATGACCGTATCGTAAGTCCCTGTAAAAATATGCCCCCGGTCAATGATAACCCAGCTCAACCAAATACCGAGTAAAAGTGAAATATAAACTTGCTTGGTACGTATGGCTAAAAAAATAGCCAAAAACGGCGGTATGACCGACCAAAATCCGTAATCGTGCATGTTTTTTTGGTAAAGATAGGTATTTTTTTGTTTTCAGATTCCTCGTCGCTTTTACTCTTTCGTCATAAAAGCTCTGTCGGAATGACAAACGACTGTTATTTAGAAGGAGGAAAGACTGAAAAAAATCCTAATTTTAATTACCCATTATTCTTTATCCAACTGCGTTATCACACCATTGTATTAAATGTTAAAAACTTTCAACTCTGAAATAAATTCCTTAACTTCGTTTATCGATTTATTACCAATGTTGTTAGACAAATTTTTAACCTATTTACAGAAAGAAAAAAACTATTCGGCTTTAACACTCAAAGCTTACCGGGCCGATTTATCTGATTTTGAAATTTTTTTGAAAGCACAAAATATCGATATTGAAAAAGCAAATAATAAAGATATCCGGTCTTGGATAGCCCGTTTGTCAGGGCAAAATTTATCTGAAAAAACCATAAACCGTAAATTAGCCGCTTTAAAAAGTTTTTATAAATTTTTACAAAAAACAGGAACCGTAAAACAAAATCCGGTGGCACAAGTGACCGGATTACGGGTGCGTCGTAAAGTGCCTGTCCCGTTTTCTACCGTCGAAATCTACGATTTGTTAGATGCCGGTTTTTTCCCTGACGATTATGAAGGCATCAGAGACCATTGTTTGATTACTTTACTTTACACTACCGGTATCCGCCGGGCTGAATTGATAAATCTTAAAGAAAAGGATATCGATTTTCAAAAAAAAGAGTTAAAAGTAACCGGTAAACGTAATAAGCAACGTATCGTGCCGTTATTATTAAACACCCTTGATGTTATCCGTAAATATCTCAATGTTAAAAATGAATTTTTTGCTGCAAAACCGGTTGATGATTATCTTTTTTTGACTAAAAAAGGCAAAAAAATGTATGATGTTCTTGTTTATCGTGTGATAAATTCGTATTTTAGTAGGGTGAGTGCCAAACATAAAAAGAGTCCGCATGTCTTACGTCATACATTCGCAACACATTTACTTAACAACGGCGCCGGACTTAATTCTATCAAGGAATTATTGGGACACACTAGTTTGGCCGCTACACAAGTTTATACACATAGTAGCATTCAAGAACTAAAAAAAGTTTATCGGAACGCACATCCGAGAAGTAGAAATTCGAAATAATAATTTAAAATTCATGCCTATGAAAGCAATTTTTCAAGCGGTAAATTTTGATGCCGATCAGAAATTAATCCATTTTATTCAAAAGAAATTGGATCGTTTAGACAGTTTTTTCGACCGTGTGATTGAAGCTGAAGTGTTTTTAAAAGTCAACAATACGGGAAAACAAAATAAAACGGTAGAAGTAAAAATCGATGTCCCCGGTAATGATATTTTCGTGTCCCGTAATGCGGAAACTTTTGAAAAAGCCATGGATTTGGTTTATGATGTTTTGAAAAGACAATTACGCAAACAAAAAGAAAAAATAAAGCATTAAATCTATCATCATTTTTTATGTTATAAAAAAAGACTGCCGGACGGCAGTCTTTTTATTTCTTGCCCCGGCAGCTTTTAATAAACTGTTGGGTTTTATTAAATTGTTAGTAATAAACAATTTAAAAAAGTTTCTTAAAAGGGCAAATCATTTTCCATATCGTCATCGTCCTCTAATAAATTGTCTGCCGGTTCAAAACCGTCATCAACCGGCGGCGGAATATCTTGTGGCGCTTCCGTGTTTATTTTAGTGATTCGCCAACCTTGAATGGAATTGAAATACTTGGTTTCGCCTTCGGGACTGACCCACTCGCGGCCTCGTAAGTTAATACTCACTTCCACTTCATCACCTACTTTGAAATTGTCGAGCAATTCGGTTTTGTCTTGAATAAACTCAATATTGATAAACTGTGGATACTGTTCGTCAGTCGTTACGACCATCTCTCTTTTTCTGAAACCGTTACTACCGTATGTTTTGGTTTCTCCGATCAATTTGATTTTTCCTTTTACTTCCATAATAATTATAAAATGTGTGATTTTTATTTAAAATATTTTTTTGGTAATGCCGTATGTTTTATTTCATGTGTCGATTTTTGAATTTTTTTAGCGCCTTCAAAATAATTGTATGTCAGCACCAAAAATAACAAATATAATGCCGCCAAACTGCCTATCACAATATCGTAATACGGATGAGATGTCAAAGCGATACGGATAAATATTGTGGCTAAAATAAAGGCAGAGTATCTATACATGGTGCGGTAGTCCAAAGCATATCTGAAAGTTATCAATAAAATTAAAATATCACTAAAAATCAAGATACTAAAAAACGTATGAAAGGATGCAGTATAAATATTGTTGATTATCAAATGGTTAAAGTCTATAGTGGTGATAATCAAAAAAGAAACCAATAACAATAAAGAAATGACCCGTTTAAAACGGATAAAGTTGCGTTGTGCCCGCTCCGTGCGGCAAATGATGATATGCCGTTGTTTTTTGTAAACGATACCGATGATAAAATATACAAATAAGGATGATGCCCCGTAAACGAACATGTATTCCACAGGTTTGACCATATCATTCCAATGAAGGGAATGTACTTTGGAAAACTCTTGAAATCCGTGACGTAAAAAAATCAAAGATAATAATTCGAACTGCTTTGTAACCGATTTGGCTACCGATTTGGGTAAAACAAAAATCATTGAAACAATCTCGGTCAAAAGCAACATGGTAAACGATACTTCTATACTGAAAAACGGATTGGAAAACGAGGTTAAAATGCCTTTTGCAGGCAATATTTTTTGGTTAATCAAAAAATACAAAACCAATGACAATAAAAAAACAAAAACCAATAAATTACTGATAAACCGGTGCATACGTTCGGTTTCCCAAATATCTTTGATTTTGAGATAAAGTTTTTCGCCGGAAATCAGAATTTTATCAATCATATAAAATGGTCTGTTTTGCAAAGATAAAAGATTAGTTGAAAGTTAAAGGTTGAAAGTTCAAAGTTTTTGAAGAATAGAGGCTGGAAACAGACAAAAAATCTTTATATTTGGGTTATAATGATACTTTTGTATGAATATAGAAACCATCAGAACATATTGTTTATCAAAACCGGGGGTTACCGAAAGTTTTCCGTTTGACGAAGAAACCTTAGTTTTTAAAGTAGGTAGTAAAATGTTTTCTTTAATGAGTTTGTCAACTGTTCCTTTGCGAGTGAATTTAAAATGTGACCCCGAAAAAGCTATAAAATTAAGGGAAGAATATCCCCAAATCGAACCCGGTTACCACATGCATAAAAAACATTGGAATACCGTTGTCATTGACGGGTTGTTATCGCCTGATTTTATCAAAGAACTGATAGATCATTCTTACACGTTGGTATTCAACAGCTTGACTAAGAAAGAACGGAATAGTATTCTTTACTGATTATAAATTGTCAATTACGAATTTTGTAATCCCTGAAAAAAAGAGGCTGTTTTTTTATTCAATTATTTTATTGAACTAAATTTTAATTTGATTCAACCGGAATTTTTTCTATTTTCCAAGTTTTGTCGTTTGGGATTAAAAAATCATCGGACGCAAAAAATCATTAAATTTGCAGCTAAAATTATTTAGATAAATAAATATTACTTTTAAGTCTCCATAGGGTGACATCATTGTAGTTAAAATACATTTTATGAGCAATTTTGTAGAAGAACTGAAATGGCGTGGTCTGTTACACGACATGATGCCGGGCACAGAAGATTTGTTGAACAGCAAACAAGTAACCGGCTATATCGGTTTTGATCCGACCGCCGATTCATTACATATCGGTAATTTGGTACCAATACTTATTTTGATGCATTTTCAACGGGCAGGTCACAGACCCGTGGCATTGGTGGGTGGTGCAACTGGGATGATAGGTGACCCTTCGGGTAAATCAAAAGAACGGAATTTATTGGACGAAGAAACCTTAAATCGCAATGTGGAAGCCATCAAACAACAGTTATCACAATTCATTGATTTTAATGCAGCGGATAATCCTGCCGTTTTGGTCAACAATTACGATTGGTTTAAGGATATTAAACTTATTGATTTTGTCCGCAATATCGGGAAGCATATCACTGTTAATTATATGATGGCCAAGGATTCGGTAAAAAAACGGCTCAATCCCGTACAAGACGATAGTGCCGGGATGTCTTTTACCGAATTTACCTACCAATTGTTTCAAGGATATGATTTTTTACATCTGTATCGTGAAATGAATTGTCAATTACAGATGGGCGGTAGCGACCAATGGGGCAATATGACAACGGGAACAGAGTTGATCCGCCGGGTCGAAGGCGGCAAAGCTTATGCCCTGACCGTACCGTTGATTACCAAAGCCGATGGTGGAAAATTCGGAAAAACCGAACAAGGAAACGTTTGGTTGAGTGCCAAATACACCTCACCTTACCGGTTTTATCAATTTTGGATTAATACTACCGACGAAGATGCCGAAAAATACATCAAAATCTTTACTTTTTTAGACAAGGTAACAATAGAAAGTTTAATCGCTGAACACAGGGATGCGCCACATTACCGGATTTTACAAAAACGGTTGGCCGAAGAGGTTACCCGTATGGTTCACGGTGACGAGGCCTTACAAAAAGCTATAGATGCCAGTCGTATTTTGTTTGGTAAGTCAACGGCTGAAGCCTTAAAATCTTTGGACGAACAAACTTTTCTCGATGTGTTTGAAGGTGTTCCACAAGGTAGTTTATCCCGCAAAAGTATAGAAAGCGGCTTGGATATTGCGACGGCACTAACGGAAAGCGGATTCTTAAAATCGGGCAATGAAGCACGCCGGGCCCTCAAAGAAAATTCCGTTTCGGTCAATAAAGAAAAGGTAACAGCCAACAAAGTCCTGACAACTGACGATCTAATCAATGATACATATATTATATTGCAACGAGGCAAAAAGAAATATTTTATGGTAAAAGCCGGTAAGTAAACCGGTTTGAAGTAATTTGATCCAAACATTCATTTATGATAACACACAAAAAAACAAAAATTGTTGCTACTTTGGGACCGGCAACCGAGTCATACAAAACCAAACTCAAAATGGTTAAATCCGGTGTTAATGTGTTCAGAATCAACTTTTCGCATGCCAGTCACGGAACAGTTAAGGAGCAAATAAAACAAATCAGAAGGATTGCCAAAGAGTTGCATACCGTTGTAGCGGTTTTGGCCGATTTGCAAGGGCCGAAACTACGCATAGGAAAGGTAGCCGATGATACGGTTTTAAAACCCGGTGATATTATCATTTTTACGACAAAAAATAAAGTCGTTACTGATAGTGACAATAAAACGCTTTATATTACCTATAAACGATTGCCCCATGATGTATTTCCCGGAGAAACCATTCTAATTGACGACGGAAAAATACAAGTTAAGGTTTTGAACACTAACAAAAAAGATAAAGTTGAAGCCAAGGTTATTGAAGGTGGTGCTTTATCGTCAAAAAAAGGTGTTAATTTGCCCAATACCAAAGTATCTTTACCGGCATTGACTAAAAAAGACAAAAAAGATTTATTGTTTGCTATTACACAAAAAGTGGATTGGGTAGCTTTATCTTTTGTGCGTTCGGCGGATGATTTGATGATGATTAACGATTTTATAAAACAACATTCCGATTATAAAATTCCTGTAATTGCCAAGATAGAAAAACCCGAAGCGGTTAAAAATATAGAGGAGATTATTTTACATACAGACGGTTTGATGGTTGCCCGTGGCGATTTGGGTATAGAATTACCGTTACAAGAGTTGCCTTTGATTCAAAAGAGATTGGTACATATTGCCAAATTGCACCAAAAACCCATTATCATTGCGACCCAGATGATGGAAAGTATGATTATCAATGCTATCCCTACCAGAGCCGAAGTCAATGATGTGGCCAATTCGGTAATGGATGGCGCTGATGCCGTGATGCTTTCAGGCGAAACTTCCATCGGTAAAAATCCGGTAAAAGTTATCAAACAGGTTACCAAAATCATCAAACAGGTTGAAAATTCCGACTTGATAAAAGTGCCTGAAATTGCCCCGGTTCCGGAACATAGAAACGAACGGTTTATCTCACAAGTCGTTTGTTTTAATGCATCCAAAATAGCCAAAGACGTATCCGCTTCGGTTATCAGCACTTTTACGGCATCGGGATTTAGTGCTTATAAAATTTCCGCCCGCCGTCCGGCAGCTGATATATTGGTTTTTACGGCTAATAAACGTATTTTAAATTCTTTGGCTTTGTTGTGGGGGGTGGTCCCTTTCTATTATGACAAGATGCTTTCTACGGATGATACTATCCGGGATATAGAAAAAATTGCTTGTCAAAACGGTTATTTACAAGACGATGATATGATGGTCAGTGTCTTGTCAATGCCAATAACCGAAAAAGGAATGGTTAATACGATAAGAATTACACAAACATAGATTAAAATGTTGATATGCAACGTTTAAATTTTTTATTTGACGATAAATTTATGGTTTTCGATGTTATTGTCAAATTGGAGTCGCACAAAATAAATACTTTGGGGAAAGCCGGATAAATTCAAAGAAAAAACTTTTTCGAAAAAAACTTCTTTTTGAAATACAATTACACCCGACACATTATAAATTTTTATATTGACTTTACCGGAAATACGATTCAAATCAAATTGAATAATATCTTTTGCAGGATTGGGATATATCAAAATATTTTTATTTGAACGGTTTGCTTCCGTAATTGATGAAGAAATTCTTTCTTTAAAATAGTTCCGTTATCGCCTACGGTGTAACCGGTATTTTGAGACGGGAACATGACATTGTTCAGATTGGAAACATTGTTTGCCGCAACTGTCTATGTGTCACCACTGTCATTTATTTCTTTAACAATACCGTGTCCTGAATGATTCCCAATACTATATCCTGTTGTGTGTGATGTAAAAAAGATGCCTTTTAGTTGACCGCCACCACCGTAAGTGCTTGTCCAGGTATTGCCGCCGTCAATTGTTTTATAAAGATAATCCGAAAGTCCTGTGACATATCCTGTATTAATCGAAGTAAATTGAATATCGGTTAAATTTACAGAGAAGTCAATACCCGAATTGGCCAGTGTCCATGTTTGACCGCCATCAGTAGTCTTAATCACTTTGCATGCCAACCGGCTGCATAACCGTTATTTGTATCGACAAAATAAACATCTAACAAATGGGTTGAGATGCCTGTATTTAATAATACCGCCATCAGTCGTTTTTAAAATAACACCGTCTTGTCCGACAGCATAACCGGTTGTATCTTTAACAAAGGTTATACCGTGTAAATACCCTGTAATACCACTTGTTTGTGTTGTCCAATTTAAACCACCATCAACGGTTTTAAGGATAATACCGTTTTCTCCTACGACATAACCTGTATTATCATTTGTAAAATAGACGTCAAAAAAATTGTCATTTACCCCGCTTGAAAGACTTGTCCATAGAGCATTAATATTGAAATTAACGATTAAAATAAAAAATAAGGCTGCTTTTTTTCATCATTTTGTTGTTTTTAATTTAAGTTACAATTATATGTAACAAATATTACAAATATATGACATTTATTTGATAATGAAATAAAAAGAATAGACCCGGGATTTTTGTAAACTTACCGGGTCTATGATTTTCTTTTCTATCAAAACTGTTTTAATTATTACAATAATTCTTTGATATTGGTCACAAATAGTTTGACCGAAATAGCCAACAAAATAATTCCGAAAACTTTTCGGATTACCCCTATTCCGGCTTTTCCGAGCAATCTTTCGAGTTTAGCAGATGATTTTAAAACGGCATAGACAAAAGACATGTTTAAAATAATGGCAATCAATATATTAACTGTATGAAATTCCGCTCTCAACGAAAGGATGGATGTCAAACTGCCGGCCCCGGCAATCAAAGGAAATGCCAAAGGCACTACCGATGCCGATTCAGGTTCGTCATCTTTAAATAAGGTGACGCCCAAAATCATTTCAATAGCTAAAAAAAACAATACAAATGAACCGGCTACGGCAAACGAACCGATATCGATACCGACCAAATTCAATATCTCTTTACCGAGATATAAAAAGACAATCATAATGATGGCTGAGACAATAGAGGCCTTTTCCGATTGTATATGCCCTACTTTACGACGCAAATCGATAACAATGGGAATACTACCCAAAATATCTATAACTGCAAACAAAACCATGGTTGCCGTTATTATTTCGTTAAAACTCAAATGTAAATTCATTGTCATATTGATTTTTTAGCCGGCAAAAGTACGATATTTTT
>JALVST010000092.1 GCA_027024205.1 Flavobacteriales bacterium
TCCTTTGGTCATTACTTTTGCCGGTAATTCAACCAGACTAAATTCAAAAGTTAAATCCGGATCCTGTTTGGCTTGTTCCACTTTAATCGTTTCGGATAATGTTTTTAAATCATGGAGAATTTCATCCACTTTGTCCTCAGGCAATATTACAACTGCCTCCGCTTCACGCGGAATAGCATTCCGGAGTCCTCCGCCGTGTATTTTACCGACCCGTAATCCTTTGGCACTGCCTAGATATAACAAACGGTTTAAAATTTTGTTGGCATTGCCGCGATACAAATGAATATCCATACCCGAATGACCACCTGTCAACCCTTTAACTTTAATTTGATAAGCTTTACCTTCGGAAACCTGTTCTTCTTCATAGGAACCTTTTGCAGTAATATCAATTCCCCCCGCACAACCGATATCCAATTCATTATCATCTTCCGTATCCAGATTGAGCATAATTTCGGCTTCTAAGATACCTTCTTCAAGATGCTGTGCACCGGTCATGCCCGTTTCTTCATCAATGGTAAATAAGGCTTCAAGAGGTGGGTGAGGAATATCTTTGGAGGCTAAAAGCCCCATAATAGCCGCCACCCCTATTCCGTTATCAGCCCCGAGCGTTGTGCCGTCGGCTGTTACCCAGTCGCCGTCTATCAACATTTTGATACCGTCTTTTTCAAAATCGTGTTTCGTCCCTTTATTTTTTTGCGGCACCATATCCAAATGCGCTTGTAAGGCAACTGTTTTGCGGTTCTCCATACCCGGAGTTGCCGGTTTTTTTATGATAACATTGCCAATTTTATCTTCAAAAGTTTCCAAACCGAGTTTACGGCCGAAGTCCAACATAAATTGTCTGACTTTTTCTTCTTTTTTTGAAGGTCTGGGAATGGCGTTAAGGGCTACAAAATTTTCCCATATTTCACGGGGTTCGAGTTTTGCTATTTGTTCGTTCATTTTTTTTCTTATTGGTTATTTGGTTAATTGGTTATTTGATATTTGTCATTTCAACGATGTAAGAAATCTAATGATCCATACTCAATAATAACACGGATTTTTCAGTCGTTTTTCCTTTGTAATGACAGGGGATTCCCTCCTACGAAATGACAGTAATGTCACTTTCATTTTTTCAAATGTTTTTTTACGATAATCAACGGGATATGCCGGCCGATATAATAAACCGTCAACATAATCGGAATGAAATATTTTACTAACAAATCTTTCCCTACAAATTCGTTTATCAACAACGCAAAAACAGCTATGGCCAATAAAACGATAATATCCAATGTTAAAAGTTTCTGTCTGAGTGTCATAAGTTTTATTTTTCAGTATATTCACCCATTTTAGCATATTTTTCCATACGTTGTTTGACCAATTGGTTTTTCGGAATATTTTTCAGTTCGGCATAAGTAGTTACAATTTTTTGAGCTACAGTTTGAAAAGTTTCTTCTGGTTTTCTATGTGCTCCTCCAATAGGTTCTGGAATAATTTCATCAATCAAACCCAATTTGAGCATATCAGGTGCGGTCAATTTCAAGGCGTTCGCCGCTTGTTCTTTAAACTCCCAGCTACGCCACAAAATAGACGAGCAAGATTCGGGCGAGATAACGGAATACCAAGTATTTTCAAGCATAAATACGCGGTCACCGACCCCTATTCCCAGTGCCCCTCCGGAAGCCCCTTCTCCGATAATGATAGCGATGATAGGCGTTTCCAATTGTGTCATTTCCAAAATATTACGGGCAATTGCTTCACCTTGTCCGCGTTCTTCGGCTTCGATACCCGGATAGGCTCCCGGCGTGTCTATCAAAGTTACGACCGGAACATCAAACTTTTCCGCCATTTTCATCAATCGCAAGGCTTTACGGTAACCTTCGGGATTAGCCATACCGAAATTACGATATTTCCGTTCTTTGGTATTACGGCCTTTTTGCATACCGATAAACATATAACTTTGGTCGCCGATTTTTCCCAATCCCCCGATCATAGCCTTATCATCGGTAAAATTACGATCTCCGTGCAATTCTAAAAAAGTATCACCTGAAAAAGCACGGATATAATCCAAGGTAAAAGGACGGTCGGGATGGCGTGATAACTGCACCCGTTGCCAAGGAGTCAATTTTTTAAAAATTTCTTTTTGTTTCTTTTCTATCTCTTTTTCTATCTTTTTGCAACCTGCATCAATACCGGTCTCTTCGGCTATTTCATAACATTTTTTGAGGTTATTTTCAAGCTCTTGTATAGGTTTTTCAAAATCTAAATATTCCATGGTTTGTCTGTTGTAGATGATTTATCGTGTAAAAGTAAAAAAAATAATTATAAAAACACACGACACATTTCCGATATATTTATTGATATATACGTTTTTTTTGAGAATAATATTTTATCAAACTATTTAAAATAATGACACTCAAAATGATAAGACTTCCCAAGTAAAATCCGGGCGGCATTTGTTCCCGTTCGTCCAAAATAAGTATGGCCAATATAATGCCGTAAACCGGTTCCAAATTAATCGATAACATGACGGTATAAGGACTGATTTTTTTCATCAAAACAAGTGATTCGGTAAAAGCATAAGCCGTACAAATACTGGCCAAAACTATTAAATATAACCAATCTGAAAGATCAGGTACCGGCAAAAACGACAAATCTCCTTGAACAAATAAGATACCGGTTAAGAATAAAAAGCCGTAAAACAATTGAAAAAAAGACAATTGAACACCGGATTGTTCCCTGATGTACAACCCGTTAAGAACCGAAAATAAACCGGATAAAAAAGCGGCTATCAAGGCAAAATAAACCCCGAAAAAATTGACATGTTCTACTTTGAGTAAAACAAAAAATCCACCTAAAATCAGCAAACCGAGCCAAAGCTCATGCAAATAAACTTTCCGTTTAAACAAAGCAGGTTCCAACAAAGAGGTAAAAAAAGCACCGCTGGACATCGTCACTAATGTTATGGAAACATTAGAAACTTTAATAGCATAAAAAAATGCCAACCAGTGCAAAGCAATGATAATCCCGCCTAAAACATAACGCATTTGTTGTTTTATATCGAACCGGAATAACAAACGGCGTTCTTTGGAAGCATAAAAAATGTAAATTAACAAAAAACCGGAAGCCAAACCCATCCTATACCAAGTTAAAACCAAGTAATCCAAGTGAATTAAGGCGCCCAAAACCGCCGTAAAACCCCAAATAAAAATAATAAGATGTAATTTGGAATACGCTTTTAATTGCGGCATTATTTTTTTTATGTAAAACTACAAAAAAAATAGAAATATACCAAAACATCCATAAATTTTAAAGGGTATTAAATTTTATTAAAAATAAATCTATTTGTTTAAAAAATCCTGATTTAACAACGCTACAATTTCCGATAAAATCATGGCAGTTGCCCCCCATATTTTAATTTGATTGACTTCAAAAGCCTTTATACGATAAGTTTTATCAAAATATGTATGCATCATTTCCATTAATGAATTATTGAGAATTGTCTCAAAATCCAAAGAAAATACTTTTTCAACTTCTACGGGATCGATAACAAAATCAAGGGTTTGGCGGCTGATACCCAAAAAAGGTTGCACTATAAAATTACTGACTGGGATAAAAATCCTCGACAATTCCCGTTGTATTTCGACCTGTCCGGGCAATACGCCGATTTCCTCACGGGTTTCCCTAAGAGCGGTTTGCAACAAACCGGTATCAAAAGGTTCCTGCTTACCTCCGGGGAAAGATATTTGACCGGAATGATGTCCTTTATAAGTTTTTCTCAATATGAAAACCATCCGGGCTTGACGATAAGCATCCGGAAATATCAACGCCAAAACAGCGGATTTCCGGGGCAAAGTTTGATAGGCTACATCTTTAAAAATCTGACGTCGAACTTCCAAAGGCATTATCAATTGATGCGCCTTATGTCCGGGTAATTCTCCATTACGAGTATTTTCGATAAGGTTTAAAACAGCATCAAAATCCATTATTTACCGGCAAAAAAATTGTAATCTTTTATAATGGTATTAATAAATTGTTTGTGGGGCATATCAGAAGGTTTTTGAATATTTAAAACCCGTTCAATGCGAGCTGTTAAAGATTTCAACACTTCAAATTTATGTTGTTTTACGGCCGATTGTAATACGTCTTTGATTAATTGCATATCTTTTTCATCCAAATTGGCTGCTTGTGAAAAGACCGGTTTATAAGTTTGTTCGAGTTCTTCAAAAATACTTTGGTTCAGTTTGTTTTTTTGTTTTTCAGCCACTACAACTGTTTTAGCCGCCAAATCACCCAAACGTTGATTCTTATCGTTTAAAAGCATCACGATTAAAGCCAAACCCGGAAATAAATTGATTTCAAATAATCTGAAAATCCACCGGATTAAAAAATCACCGATACGCGGATGACTATTGTCACTTTTGACAATTCTGATTTTCACGATTTGTTTGCCCAAACTTTGACCGTTATTCCAATACTGTAATAAAGGATAATATAAGAAATACGGTAACATCATAACACTTACAAAAGCCCATGAGGTTACAAATTTTGTTAAGTCGGTAAAACTCAACAAGTAAAACACAAAATAATAAAATATCATCAAAAAGAAGACATCTATCAAAAATGCCGCAAAACGCTGTCCAATACCTGCCAAATTTTGATTGATACCGACATTTTGGGCTGTTCTAATCTGAAAATCGCTCATTATAATTTAATTTAATCAAGCGACAAATTTAATAAAATACTTACATTTGCAGGGAATTTTTTTATTGAGGAATTGAGGAAATTGAGGAAATGAAGAAGTTGTATGTAGTGTCATTTTGACAGAGTGAGAAACAAACGACGAGGAATCTCTATTATTAATATGAGAAAGTCAAAAAAAAAATTGTAAAACGAAAAATTATTATATCAACAAGAATATTAGCAATCAATGAAATTGACAAAATACATACCGAACTTTTTGACTTTACTCAATCTGTTGTCCGGATTGATTGCCTTGATATTTGTCTTTAAACAAAATTGGATTTTGACCGGCATCTTTGTTTTATCCGGCATTTTATTCGATTTTTTAGACGGATTGTCCGCCCGCTCTTTTAAAGTATCAAGTCCCTTAGGCTTACAATTGGATTCACTGGCCGACATGGTAACCAGCGGTGTTGTTCCGGCATTTACGTTGAGTTTTTTAATTGCCGGTTCCCTGGGTTTTTCTCTTACGGAAAATTTTGTTTTTGATACCCCTCATCTTTTAGCTCTCTTCGGGTTAACCGTGGCTCTGGCATCAGCTTACCGTTTGGCAAAATTTAATATTGACGACCGTCAAACCACTTCTTTTATCGGTTTACCAACACCAGCTAATGCACTGTTTTTAATTTCATTGGCTTTGATTATTACGGGAGATGATTATCCGGCTCTTTCTCATTGGCTCAATAATCCTTACATACTTATTTTTACGGCATTTATGTCGGCTTTTTTACTCAATTCCGGTTTACCGTTGTTCGGTTTGAAATTTAAAAATTTCAATTTTTCCGGAAATTGGGAAAAATACTTAATTATCATTTTAAGCATTATTTTGTTAGCCATATTCAAAATTGTTGCCGTTCCCTTGACAATTATTTTATACATTTTGATTTCAATAGCCAAAAACAATCTCAAATAATGAAATCCCTTATTAAATTATATTTAATTATCATCAGTATTTTTGTATTGATATTTGTCTTGGTAAATTTAACCGGTTTATTAAGCGTAGCCGATATTAAAGACTATCTGGATCAAATACAACATGCCGGAAAAATGAAAATATTCAGTATAGTTGTAATTTTATTGGGTTCAGATGTATTTTTATCGGTTCCAACCATATTGATTGTTACTTATGCAGGTCATCTCTTAGGTTTCGGCTGGGGGCTATTGGCTGCAACAACAGGTATGTTAATCTCCGGCATTATCGCTTATATGCTATGTAGGCTTTCGGGCACAAAAATGTTGCGGATTTTAATCAAAAATAAAAAGCAAATTGACGAAGTAAACCGTATTTTTCACAAAATGGGTTTCGGGATGTTGATAATTGCTCGTGCTTTACCCATGCTTCCCGAAGCCACTTGCTGTTTATCAGGCATGATGCGATTCAATTTTTTCAAATTTATATTATTTTATTTGGCCGGCACATTACCGTATGCTATTGTTTTGACATATTTGGGATCTGTCAGTAGTGCCGGCAATCCTTATCCGGCCTTGGCTGGCATTTTGGTAGTCTACATTATTTTATACTCATTATGGTATTATAAGCTCCGCCAACCCGGTAAGACCACTATTTAAAAAATCTGAAAAAAAAATTTGATTTATTGCGGGAGTCGTTCTATTTTTGCATCGCTAATGCCACCTTAGCTCAGCCGGTAGAGCAGCTCACTCGTAATGAGCAGGTCGCGGGTTCAAGTCCCGTGGGTGGCTCTCAATAAAAAAAGCAAGGTGAGATATGGCCTCACCTTGCTTTTTTATTCGTATAGACTCAAACGTTTCTTTAAGAGAGCTATTTCAGATTCCAGAGATTCAATCCGGTCTAACAATCCTATAATCACATCAATACCTTCCAAATTAATATTCAAATCATAATGCAAACGCATAATTTTTTCAACTTGTGGTAAATTGGAAGTATCAAGCATCCATTCACCGGATTGTAACTCCAACGGAATCAAATCAAATTGACGTAATTCTTCAAAAAAAGTATCGGGAATCTGATAAGATTCACATAATTTATGTATGGAAATGAGTTGTTTTGTCATTTTATTTCAATTTTGCCAGTTGTTCGAATAATTTTTTTTGTTCAGGCGTTAGATTCACAGGAATCTTAACGTTAAATGTTACATACAAATCACCGTATTTACCTTCTTGTTTATATACGGGAAAACCTTTGCCTTTGAGCCGGACTTTGGTGCCGCATTGTGTACCGGGTTTTACTTTCAGTTTTACTTTTCCGGTCATAGTATCAATCATTGTCTCGCCTCCTAAAACAGCCGTAACCAAATCTATATCGGCTTTGGTATACAAATCATCCCCTACCCGTTTAAAGCCGGGAATATCATCGATGGCAAAAGTGATATACAAATCGCCATTTGGACCACCGTTGATACCCGTCCCCCCCATACCTTTGATACGGATAGTTTGTCCATCTCTAACTCCGGCAGGTATGGAGATTCTAATCTTTTTACCATTAACATTTATGGTATGTTTTTCAGTGGTATAAACATCCCGTAAATTCAAGTGCAACCGGGCTTGTATATCTTGCCCTTTAAACCGGACATTCCGACGCTGCCCGGATGTTCCTGAAAAGCCCCCGCCAAACATGGATTGAAAAAAGTCGGAGAAATCGGACTCGTCATAACCGCCACCACCGAAACCGCCAAATCCGGAAAAATCATAACCACCGCCACCATAGGCTTGTTGCTGTGCCCGTTGTTTTTCTATTTCGTCAGCATGCTGCCAATGTTCACCGTATTTATCGTATTTTTTGCGGTTTTCGGGATTGCCCAAAACTTCATGTGCTTCATTTATCTCTTTAAATTTTTTCTCGGCTTCTTTATCGCCGGGATTCAAGTCGGGATGATATTTCCGTGCCAACTTGCGATAAGCTTTCTTTATATCACTTTCACTGGCATTTTTATCAACCCCCAAAATTTTATAGTAATCTATATAGGCCATTTGTTATTTTTTTTCGATTATTTCTTTTTAGCATTACGTAAATTTATAAAAAAAGTTACAGCATTATTCAATTATTTTTTATCTATTATTTTTATTTGTTTAAAATTTTGTATCGTTTTATCTTTTTGTTATTAAATTTAATGTTACCGGACAATGTTGGGATAAACTTTGTTGACCAAAAAAGCATTGAACCGGAAAAACCGGGAGAGGTTTTGTGTTAATGATTATTTTCATTGTAAAATTTTTTCAAGGTCCTTTCAAAAGCCGGTTCATACATATTTATTTTGGAGGCTCTGATGATATTTCCATCTAATAAATAAATTTGAGCCAAACTGTAAGGTCTGATTCTTTGAATCCGTTCTCTGTTTACGGCTTGCACAAAACGGATGCCACCGGTTTTCTGATTTTGCAAGAGCCACTCATCCACTTGTCCGGTATTGGTATTGATGACTACAAATTGCAAACCGGGGAATTGTTCTTTAATCTTTTTAATCTTTCTCAGATTGGAAACAAAATTTTTTTTAAAACGTAAATCCCAAAACATGACAAGGCTCTTTGTTCCAGGTTTAAAAAGGCTATCGGATAAAATATTTTGTTGCCGAGAAACCCGGTAGTAATCAACAGGAAAGGGTTTTCCGGGTTTTGTCAGTTCATTATTAGCAATCATTTCGTTACAAAAGTCTTTGTAAGACACATTTTTTATTTTCGAAAAAAAAGCTTTTACAACGGTATCTATTTTGTAAACGTGAGAAAAATTGATATATCGCATGCAATATTTAGTCCAAAGATTATCTTTAAAAGGCCTGTCAACTATCTCCCTATCTATCACTTCCGCAATAAATAAATAAGGATTTTTACTATCAGGTGCATCTTTCTTTAAACGTCTTTCCAAAAAAGCATCGGCAAATGTATTCATGAATATAATATTCGGATCAGGTAAATTCTGACGTAAAACCGAATGATAAGAGAAATAATCGCGAGGAAATAAAGTATCATAATTTTTTAAAGCGTAATTTTCTTTCAAATTGTAAAGGGCACTTTTTTTTGACAATGCCAAGATGCGTTTAAAGTGCGGCGTTGTTGTCCGGTATTCATCGATATAGTTTTCTATCAATTGATTTTTTAGGGTTTCAAAAGAATCCAATTTTTTATTAAAACTTACCAAATCAAATTGAAATCCTCGTTCAAAAAAATAATCGTTTTCCCGTTCATTGAGCAAATACATATCCGTCAATAAATTGTTTTCAAAATCCAAACTACCGGAAAAACTAATAGACTCGTCAAACTCGTCCACATTGAGATGGATGGCTAAGGAATCTCCCGGTTTTAAATAGATTGTTTGAAATTCGGGAAAAATAAAGATAAAATATAACCCTTCTCCGGGGACATTGACCGTTCCGGACATTTCATTTTCGGCATTCAAAGTCAATGTATCGCTTTGGAGCAATAAAAAATTTCTTGAGATAACGACATTTCCGGTACGAGGGTTGATAATTTTACCTCTGATTTTTACCGTATTTGTATGTCCGGTATGACATTCGACAATTAAAAATACCGTTAATAAGATGAAAATCAAAAAAGTTTTTCTAAAAAACATAAATATATTTTCTGTAAAATTAAGCATTACTTCTGAAAATATCCAAAAAATAATAATTTTTGATAAAAGTAAAAACTTATGTATGGCAGCTCAGTAAAAATTAAAAATCCAACCGTAAGCGGTTGGATTTAACAATAAATAAAATTTACTTTATTTGTTTTTTAACCATGATTCCTGCACAAATCCTTCGTTTTTCAACTCTTCCAATTCGTAATTGTCAAACTGGTCCAGAATGGCTTTCATCAACCAAGGTTTGCGTTTACGGGCATATACCCAAAAATACAAATCACCCATTTTGGATTTTGGTTGGAACCATTTTTTTTCAGGATTGAGTTTCCGGTTGTAACGGAATTGTTTCCATTTATATACGCGGGTCAATACATCGTCCCGTTTATACCATTTACGTTCTTCTCCAAATTTGTGTTTCCAAACAATCTCAAGTTCTTGTTTGGTTTGTTTTTTTAAGATATCTTTTTTAGGTAAAATGCAGGTATTAAATCTCGTGATGTAATTGCCCTTGTTGGGATTAGGATTGTTCCATAATTCCCTGATAAAGCGTCTCAAATAATCTTCAGGTTTATTACTGTGATCCCTAAAATCCAAACCCATTTCTTTTATCCGAGCTTGTAATTCGGGTTTCCCTCTTCGTTTGGCTTCTACTAAAAAAGTGCCTAAATTTTTACCCTTGTACTTAAAACGATGGTTAACTTGGATTTTAACGCCTTCATCGATGGCTTCTTGTAATAATTTGAGCCAACGCTCACGCGCTAATTCATGTTTGTTTAGTTTAGTTTTCATAGTTTTAATTTTACATTTTTGTTTCGTTTAGCAATTGTTTTTATGTTGTTATGTATGTATTAATGGTATTTTAAAAACACCCCTAATAATCTATAACTTAAAAAATCGAAAAATATTATTCATCTTGAAATAAATTTCTTTCAATTTCTTCAAATTCGATGACATCTACGGCTTCTTCTTCCGTAGGAGCAACAGGAATAAAATCGGGGATGTGATTATAATCGTCGTATAAAATTACAATGGAATGATTTTTCCGGTATGTTTCAATGCCGGAACGGTTTTTTTCCAACAAATCTTTTACCAATTCAGGTTTAATGTAATCATCCGATATTTTAATTATTAAATGTCCGGATTTGGTTTTAAATAGTTGTAAAAATATACCTTCCAATTGTGCGGAGCTTTTTGGAAACAATATTTTATACTTTAATTTACTCATTTTTTTTTATTCAAAATTTGTGTTATTTATATACAAAGATATGATTTTTCAATCTTATTAAACGTCATTATCATAAAATTATTTTATACCTTTATAGGCAGTTGTGATGTCATATAAAGTGTCATCCACATCTTTGTCGCACTATCTCATAAAGTAATACGGCTGCCGATACTGAAACGTTAAGTGAATCCGCCTGTCCTTTCATGGGAATATAAATCTGCTTTACGGCCATTCTCCTGATAGTTTTGCTCAACCCCTTATCTTCCGAACCGACCGCAATAGCAACAGGAACCGTATAATTTTCTTTAAAATATACATTGGCATTTTGCAGACTTGCAGCAAATAAATTGATCTTATTATTGTTTAAAAAATCTTTTAATTCGTCCAAATTACAAACAGCAACAGGGATGGAAAAAACCATACCCAAACTGGCTCTAATCAGATTGGGATTATAAATATCGAGTTGTGGATTGACCAGAATCAAAGCTTCTGCCCCTGCACCATCCACACTCCGCAACATGGCTCCTACATTACCGGGTTTTTCAATACTTTCGGCTACCAACATATACGGGTTTGCCGACAATGATAAGTTGTCAAGTTTGTGCTCTTTGGATTGTGCCAATGCTAGCAAGCCTCCGGTAGAACCACGATAAGCTATTTTTTGATAAACATTTTTAGATATTTTAACGGGTTCCACATCAACTTCATATTCTTGTAATAACTCTAAAATCCGCTCCTCGGAAAATAATTCCGGATAGAAAAAAATATTTTTCAGTTGGTAAGCATTTTCCAAAGCCGCTTTAATCTCACGTATACCTTCTATTACAAATTCTCCGGTTTCTTTTCTGAGACTTGACTTTTTTTGTAACTGAACCAGATATTTTATTTTGGCATTGTTTGTGCTGATTATCTCACGCATTAAATATTTATTTTTGTTGTAAAATTAAAAAAAGCCTGTTTATTTTGTATCAAATTAATAAAATATTTATCAAAAAATTCTCTTTCGAATTTTTAAGCCTATGCCTATGATTATTGTTAATCCCAAACTTATTGCCAAATCTTTCTCCGCTGTGACTATTTATCCTTTTATTATATTGAAATACAGTCATTTAAAACAAGACGACGTATTACTCAATCATGAACGCATCCACCTGCAACAGCAAAAAGAATTGCTTTGGTTGGCATTTTTTATTTGGTATGGCATTGAATTTTTTATCAAATTGATCTATTACCGGCAATCATCTAAGGCATACCGCAATATTTCCTTTGAACGTGAAGCATACCGGAACGAAGCGGATTTGGCGTATATTCAAAAAAGAAAGTTATTTAGTTTTTTGAAGTATTTGTAAATTGTGTTATGCCGGTAGCTCTGACACATCACAACGCCTTAGTAGTTGGAATACTCAGACTTTTTTATTTCAAACTCACCGGTCACTGAGTGTTCCGCTTCCAAAAGAAGCGGAATGAATCGAAGTAACCAGGCTTTTACATCATAACGCCTTAGGCATTGAAATACTTATTTCTACATCAAAAAATTTTTTTTCCATTTTTCATTTAAAGCAGACCGTCCAAACCGGGGATATTCGGTAAAGCA
>JALVST010000093.1 GCA_027024205.1 Flavobacteriales bacterium
CTATTACCGAAGGAAAACCTTACGTAGAAAAAGTGGTTGATGATGTAGGAAACGAAAATGATAATTTATTACAATTGGTCGCTTCCATTAACAAGTATAGCGAACATCCGCTAGCAGAAGCCATCGTAAAATATGCCAAAGTAAAAGGCATAAAATTATTAGATGTAATTAATTTTCAAGCTGTTTCCGGTAAAGGGGTAACAGGTGAAGTGGATGGAAAACAAATCGCATTAGGAAATAAAAAGTTAATGGGAGAAATTCAAGCAAAATTACCAACGGATTTTGAAAAAAAAGTAACAGAAGAACAAAATCACGGCAAAACGGTATCTTATATTGCCATTAATGGAAAGGTTTTGGGTTACGTAACCATTACCGATGCCATAAAAGAATCTGGCAAAGAAGCCATCAAACGTTTGCAAAAAGAAGGAGTGGAAGTCATCATGCTTACCGGTGATAATCAACGAACAGCAAGATTTGTTGCCGACCAATTGAACTTAACAAATTTTAAAGCGGAATGCTTACCACAAGATAAACTACAAGTAATCAGAGATTTACAAGACAAAGGAAAAATTGTTGCCATGGCAGGCGATGGTATCAATGATGCGCCTGCATTGTCACAAGCCGATATCGGGATTGCCATGGGAACCGGAACTGATGTTGCCATGGAAAGCAGCGAAGTTACATTGGTAAAAGGTAATTTAATGGGAATTGTTAAAGCCGTCAATTTAGGGAGAGCCGTCATGAAAAACATAAAACAAAATTTATTTTTTGCTTTTGTTTATAATGTTTTAGGCATTCCTATAGCCGCGGGTGTTTTATATCCGGTTTTCGGTTTGTTATTATCGCCAATGATTGCAGCGGCAGCCATGAGTTTTAGTTCCGTCTCGGTTATTGCCAATTCTTTACGATTAAAAAATATAGATTTGACGGGCGTTAAATAGAAAAAATTTTTTCTTTAATTTAGCTGACATAAACATAAGAATATGAAAACCAAAACGGTCACAGTCAAAAATATGGTCTGTAACAGATGCATTAAAGTGATCAAAGAAGAATTGTCTAAAAACGATATTCCACTTGTTAATATCAAATTGGGAGAGATTGAATTGGACAATGATATTTTTAAAAAAAACGAATCGAAAATAAAAGAAATATTGCACAAGGAAGGTTTTGAGTTGGTTGAGAACAGGGAGGCAAGACTGATCAATAAAGTAAAATCTTTGATTATAGAAAATATTCATTACGGCAAAGAAAAACCGGCTCATCTGAATTTTTCCGATTTTATCAGCAAACATATGAATGTCGAATACTCTTATATCAGTAAACTTTTTTCGGAAATTGAAGGCAAAACCATCGAAAAATATATCATCGAACAAAAAATCGAGAAAGTCAAAGAATTATTGATTTATGACGAATTAAGCTTAACGGAAATATCTTATGAATTGGACTACAATTCCCCCCAATATTTATCCCGTCAATTTAAACAAATCACAGGGTTCACGCCTACACAATTTAAAAAACACGGCAAATGGAAACGAAAAAAAATAGACAAAATATAAGATACGAAGGAATTGCATCTTTGTAGATAACAACAATCAAACGCTTCCGGGAATGACTATCGTAATTGGTACTTTCTTCTTGACAATAGAAAAACTTTCAACTTTCCACTTTCAACTTTCAACTCAATAATGTATTTTTGATGACAAAATTTTTCCATGCTCAATATTTCCAATTTGACAATTCGGCTTGGAGGCAATGATATTATCCGCCATGTCAGTTTCCAATTAAATCCGGGTGATAAAACCGGATTAATTGGTCGCAACGGTGTGGGTAAATCTACTTTGCTCAAAGCCATTAACGGTGATATTAAGCCAGCGGGAGGACAAATCGACATTTTGAAAGGATATAAAACCGGGTATCTACGACAAGATATCGATTTTGAAGGCGGTACAACGGTTTTAGAGGAAACTTACAAAGCTTTTGATGAAATTAAACAGGTCGAAAATCAATTATCTAATTTGGAAAACGCATTGACCGTCCGTACGGATTTTGAAAGCGATAGCTACATGCAACTACTGGACGATTATCACCGGTTGCAAGAAAAATTTCAAGTGATAGGCGGATATCAATACAAAGGCGAAATAGAAAAAATACTGAAAGGTCTGGGGTTTACCGATGCCGATTTTCAAAAACCGGTCGAAACATTTTCCGGAGGTTGGCGCATGCGTATCGAATTGGCTAAAATTCTTTTACAAAACAACGATATTTTACTACTTGACGAACCGACCAACCATTTGGACATCGAAAGTATTTTGTGGTTTGAAAATTTCTTAAAGAATTACAAAGGAATCTTGCTCTTGGTATCACATGACCAAATGTTTCTCGACAATGTCACCAACCGTACAATAGAACTGACCCGCAATAAAATTTACGATTTTCCAAAACCGTATTCCGCATTTATGAAAATAAAAGTGGAACTGCTTGAAAAACAACGCCAAGTAGCCAAAAATCAAGAAAAAAAAATCAAAGAAACCGAGCGATTGATAGAAAAATTCCGCTACAAAGCCACCAAAGCCAGTTTTGCACAGTCTTTAATCAAAAAACTGGAAAAAATGGAGCGAATTGAAGTGGACCAAGTCGATGAAAAAATGATGAATATCCGGTTTTCGGTTGCACAACCATCGGGAAAAATTGTTTTTGAAATAGAACATCTGTATAAAAATTACGGTAAAAAAGAAGTTTTAAAAGACCTGAATTTGATTATTGCCAAAGGGGAACGTTTGACCTTTGTCGGACAAAACGGAACCGGCAAAACCACTTTGGCAAAGATACTTGTCGGTGAATTGGAAGCCAGTAGCGGGAATGTCAAAACGGGACACAATGTCCAAATAGGCTATTTTGCTCAAAATCAATCGGAATATTTAAACCCCCGACTGACGGTTTTGGAAACGCTTGAAGCCGTATCTGATGACAGTAACCGGGTCAAAATCAGGGATATTTTAGGCGCTTTTTTATTTTCGGGTGATGATGTTTACAAAAAAGTCGGTGTTTTGTCCGGAGGTGAACGCAACCGGTTGGCCTTGGCTGTTATGATGTTACAACCATTCAATGTACTGATCATGGACGAACCGACCAATCATCTGGATATCCACTCCAAAAACGTATTACGACAAGCCCTTTTGACCTTTGACGGCACGTTGATTGTCGTATCCCACGACAGGCATTTTTTACAAGGTTTGTCAGACAAAACCATTGAATTCAAACATCAAAATATCAAAATACACCTCGGCGATATCGATTATTTTTTACAAGAACGGCAAGCCGGAAGTTTTAGAGAAATCGAATTAAAAAAAGAAGTAAAATCACAACCGAAAAAGACTAAAAAAAACAATACTTACGAACAACGCAAAGCACTGCGAAAACATTTAAAACAACTTAAAAACCGCCTGCAAAAAGTTGAAATGGAAATAGAACGGCAAGAAAATATAATAGAGGAAATGGAACAAAGACTGGCCTCTCCTACCCCACCGGCCGACTCTGATTTTTTTGATACTTATACAGCCACCAAAAAACTTTTGGAAACGCTTATGGACCAATGGGAACATTTGCAAGTGGAACTGGACAGTTTGGAAAAATAAAAAATGTCAAAAATTACTTTGACACATTCTTTTTCATATTCTCTCAATTTCTCCGATTAGAAGCAGTATCTCAATCAGAAATAAAAAGCATTCATCGAACAACAATGTATTCACAATGAAGTACAAACAAACTTTCAACTTTTAACCTACAACTTACAACTAATTACCATTAAAATTGTATTTTTGCCCAAACTAAAAAAATCTCAACTATGATTTTAATCGCTGACGCCGGTTCAACCAAAACCGCTTGGATGATGGTCAATAATGAACGAATGATTATCGGGAAATTTGAATCCGGCGGTTTAAACCCTACTGTTTTTGACAATGAAACCATGAGTAAAAACATTGCCCGTAGCAATGAAATTTTACAACACGCTCATTACATCAAGGAAATTCACATGTATGCTTCCGGGGTTGACGATGTCGTAGCGCATCAAAAACTGAAAAAAGTTTTATCCGGCATCTTTGACAAAGCCGAGATTAACATTTATTCCGATATGTTAGCAGCAGCCAGGGCAACGGCCGGTAATGAACCGGGCTTGATTTCCATTCTCGGAACCGGTTCCAATTCATGTTACTACGACGGTAAGGATATTGTCAAAAGCATTGGATACATGGGATACTTACTGATGGATGACGCTTCGGGGAATTGGTTTGGCAAACAATTGCTACGCGACTATTTTTTTAAGCGAATGCCTAAGCAAATCAAACAACAATTTAAATCCGAATACAAAATAAATCCCGAAAAAGTTCTTACCGCATTATATCAAAAACCGCAACCCAACACTTACTTGGCTTCTTTTGCGCCTTTTATGAAACAACATTATAAAAGTAAATATATCAAAGATTTGCTATACAGAGGTTTTGAACAATTTGTTACACAAGAATTGGCTGCTTACGAGCAATACCGTGAACTACCTTTACATTTCAACGGTTCCATTGCCTATAATTTTCAAAAAGAATTATTGGAAGTTATTGAAAAACACGGCTTGATTCCCGGAAAAATTATCAAAAACCCCGTCCAACAACTTATTGACTTTCATGTATAAAAAAAGGATAAGTTTTAGTATTTTTACCAAATTAATTTTTTACAAAAAAAAATGGAACCTATTTTATCAAACCGTATAAAAACCCTATCTACTTCCCAAACCATTGCTATGGCAGAACGGGCGGGAGAATTAAAAGCATCGGGCATTGACATTATCAGTTTGAGTTTGGGAGAACCTGATTTTGACACCCCCGATTATATCGTAGCCGCTGCTAAAAAAGCTATGGATGAGCATTTTTTTAAATATCCCCCGATAGTCGGTTATAAAGATGTACGGGAAGCCATTTGTAGAAAACTCAAACGTGACAATAATCTTGAATACACCCCCGAACAAATTGTTGTATCAAACGGTTCCAAACAATCCATTTTCAATGCGGCCATGGTTTTAGTCAGCCCTGGTGACGAAGTGATTTTACCTTCCCCTTATTGGGTCAGTTATTACGAAATTACCAAATTGGTCGGAGGTATCCCGGTTCCTATCAAAACAACTATTGAAAACGACTTTAAAATAACTCCCGGACAACTTGAAGCGGCTATCACGCCCAAAACAAAATTGATGATTTTCAATACACCGAGCAACCCCAGCGGGTCGGTTTATACCAAAAATGAGTTGGCTGCATTAGGCAAAGTGTTGGAACGCCACCCACAAGTGTATGTCATTTCGGACGAAATTTACGAATACATCAATTTTACCGGTAATTTTGCCAGCTTTGCAGAAATTGATAGCATTAAAGACCGTATTGTAACCATCAACGGAGTCTCCAAAGCATTTGCTATGACCGGTTGGCGGGTCGGTTACATGGCAGCACATCCGACCATAGCCAAAGCTTGTGCCAAAATACAAAGTCAAGTTACTTCCGGGGCCAATTCCATTGCACAAAAAGCCATAATTGCCGCTTTGGACGGTGGTAAAGAAAAAATCAAATATATGATAGACGCTTTTAACCAACGCCGGCAATTGGTATATCAATTACTCAAAGAAATTCCCGGATTTAAAGTCAATATGCCTACCGGCGCTTTTTATTTTTTTCCCGATGTGTCCGAATTATTCGGTAAAACCTTCAATGGTGTTACCATCAACAATGCTACTGATTTGTCAATGTATTTACTCGAACACGCCAAAGTGGCTACCGTTACCGGTGATGCTTTCGGAAATCCCGAATGCCTTCGTTTTTCTTACGCTACAAGTAAAGAAGAACTCAAAAAAGCCCTTAAACGGGTTAAAGAAGCTTTAAAGTAACAAGCGGAACGAAGTGACGTCCCGCTTCGACGGACGTCTGAGGGAAACGGGATAATAAGTAATTGAGAATTGAAAATAATCTTCAATTCATCAAATTAAAAGATGAAAACACGGTATGAAACAATTATAATCATCAAGGTAAAGAATATTCAATGAAACGAAACAATTCCTCAAATCAAAACCCGGTCTCTTCGATACGATTTTGCTCATTACCTCACATCCCGGTGGAAACCGGGGCAGTGACCTTGTTCTCAGTAACTCAATTTAAAAGACGATGATATGGTATTAAGTAACAAATAGTTATCAAGATTCTTAATAATCTACGAAACACAAAACAAACTTTCAACTTTTAACTTTCAACTTTCAATTCATGGGAATAGACGTCAAACCATATAAAAATCAAAATAGCAGCCGTAAACAACAAGTTACCCAAATGTTTGATAACATTTCGGGTAATTATGATTTTATGAACCGGTTGATGACTTTCGGTATCGATATCAAATGGCGTAAAAAAGTAGTAAAAATGGTAGCGGATACCAATGCTAAACACATTCTGGATATTGCTACGGGAACCGGCGATTTTGCCATTATGTTGGCTGAAATTAAACCTGAAAAAATAACCGGTTTGGATATTTCCAAAGGTATGCTCGAGATAGGCAAGAAAAAAATAAAAGAAAAGGGCTTGGAAAATTTGATAGAAATGGTTTGGGGCGACTCTGAAAATTTACCTTTTGAAGATAATAGTTTTGATGCCATAACCGTCGGATTCGGTGTCCGCAACTTTGAAGATTTGGATAAAGGTTTGCGCGAAATTTATCGTGTTTTACGCCCCGGAGGCATTTTTGTCGTCTTGGAAACTTCACAACCTGAGAAATTTCCTTTTAAACAAGGCTACAAATTTTATACAAAATATATCATTCCTTTTTTGGGACGTTTGTTTTCAAAAGACAAAAAAGCTTATGAATATTTACCCGAATCGGCCGAAGCTTTTCCATACGGTGAAGCTTTTAACAATATTTTGAAAAAAAATCAGTTTATATCTGTGGAGAACTATCCGTTAATGTTTGGGGCTGCCAGCATTTATAAAGCTTATAAAAAAAAGAATACCGATTAATAACAATAAATAACACAATCATTATAATCACATAAGAACAAATTTTGAAAATGAAAAGAAAAATCAGTCGTATTCCGGTTGTAGTGTTTGCCGTATTGAGTTTTGCGGTTTCGCAAGCTCAATACACCGATGATATTCCGAAAAACCGTCCTTTTTTTGATAAAAAGAAGGTTTCATGGGGCTATTATTTCGGAATGAATTTTTATGATTTTAAAATCAGTTATGACCGGCCTTACGAACACATCATTCAAGAAACCAATCCCGGATTTCAAGTTGGTTTGGTAGGAAACCTGAATCTCAATGCATGGGTAAGTATCCGTTCGGAACCGGGCGTTTTTTTTACAAACAGGAAATTAATTTTCAGAAATTTACAAACGGCAAGAGACAGCATTAGAGATATTACATCCAACTATGTACAAGTACCTTTATCTCTCAAACTCAACACCATTCGTTACGGCAATATCCGTCCTTACATTACGGGGGGAATTGTTTATGCCTACAATCTCAATTCCTGGGAAGATTCTACCAAAGACAACGCTGCCGGAAGATTCCGTATGCACAGCAATGTTTGGATGTATGAAGTCGGTTTCGGCTTGGAAATGTATCTGTTTTATTTCAAATTTACCCCGAGTATCCGCGGCGTCTTTGCTTTACAAGACGAACTTGTCAGAGACAATAATCCCGCCAGTCCTTGGACCGGCCATATCGAATACATCAAAACCCGTGGCGTTTATATCAGTTTGACATTTGAATAAGTTACACGACATGAAGGAAATTCGTATTAAAGAACATTTGGATTATAACGATTTTTTAGAAACCGCTTTCCCGGATGTCGTCAAACCTTTGTACAAAAAACGTTTGTTTATTATCAATATGGCTTTCGGACTTTTATTTGTCTTTGCCACGATTTACCTGTTTTATAAAAGTATCAAAAACGGCATCGAATTTTCATCCATGCATTATTTCTATCTGTTTTTTGCCCTGCTTTTCCCTTTATTGGCTTTTTATCTTATCCGTAAAGAAAAAAAATACTACTACGGATTGGTCGATAAAATCAATGCCGCCCATACGGAATACATTTTCACGGATAATGCCGTAATTGTAAAAAACAAGCAAGCGCAACTACGGTATCCTTACAATGAAATCAAAGAAGTGGACGATTTACCAAAATGGTTGATTTTCATCTTTGATAACGATGAAAGAATAGCCGTTTACAAACCTAATGCGACCCGGGAAGACTTAAAAATATTGATTGAAAGATTTAAGAAAATTGACTGAAAATTTACCAAACCAATTTCTTAGCCATATATCTAAACCTGAAAAATAACAACACGGCGGCAGTAGTCAACCCGGTTAGCAACCCCAACCAAATACCCGTTACTCCGTAAATTTTACTCAAATAATAACTGACCGTAAAACCTATCAACCAGTAGGCAAACAAAGTGATAAAAAACGGATAAATAACATCTTGCAAGCCGCGCAAAGCACCTTGAAAAACCACTTGAAAACCGTCGGAAATTTGAAAAATCCCGACAATTATCAACAATTTGACAGCCAAATGATATATAGCTTCGGCTTCAGCTATTTTTTGCGGATTAGCATAGTCGTCACTTAGATAGATATAGGGTAATTGATATCTTAAAGCTATAATCGTAACGGTAAAAAACAATTCAAACAAAAAAGTTTGTAAAAATATGGAAGTGGCAATACGTTTCATTTCCATAAAATCCCGGCGTCCTTTTTGATTGCCGACTCTTACGGTAGCGGCGACACCGAACCCTACAAAAACCATAAATGTCATGGAAGCCGTTTGTAAAGCAATTTGATTTGCTGCCTGTTGAATAGCCCCCAAAGTTCCGGCAAGCCAAACGCTGGCCGAAAAAATGCCCATTTCAAAAATTCCTTGAAAACCGGAAGGTATTCCCAAATACAATATTTTTTTAATAATGGGTTTGGCCGTGAGAGACCTGCCCAGATTTATCAAGTATTCTTTGGTACCGGAAATATAGCGTAAAAAGAACCACAGCGACAATACACTAAGAAATCTGGCAATTAAAGCGCCATAAGCAGCTCCGTAAATACCCATTGCCGGAAAACCCAACTTACCGAAAACCATGGCATAGCTCAACACGATATTGACAACATTGGTAATCAAACTGGCAATCATCGGGTAGGTGGTCAAGGATAATCCGTCGGAAAATTGTTTAAGCGACTGAAACATCATCACAAATAACAATGAAATGCCGACAATACGGATATACGGCACAGCCAACCCGATAACTTCAGGCGGTTGATGTGCTAAATACAAAACTTTCGGAATGCCGAAGCTTAGAATGACCATTAAAATTCCCAAAATAAAATGCAACAAAATCCCATTATATAAAACTTTTTTGAGCCGGGAATGTTTATTGGCGCCCACAGCCTCGGATACCAAAGGCGTAATAGCATATGAAAACCCGATACCGAAAGACATGATAAAAAAGATGGAAGAATTGGCCAATGAAACGGCTGCCAAATTGAGTGGGTCCAGTCGGCCTACAAAAACATTATCCATTAATCCGACAAATACATGTCCCAAATAACCCAACATAACGGGCATAGCTATTTTCAGATTTTGCCGGAATTCCTTTGTATATTGTTGCAACATCATAGGGGATAAAAAGTCTGCAAAGTTACATATTTAGAAAAAACAAAAAAACTGTGTTTTATAACCAAAACACAGTTTTCAATTTTATGTAAAAAAGGATCAAATTTTATTAACGGTTATAAAAGAACAAGACCCTTCAAAAATCAAAATTTTCCGCCTTTATGTTCGTCTTGCCATTTTTTCAATTCATCCCATTTATTATCGACAGCCAATTGGGCTTGAAAAGGCCAACTTTCGGGGTCGTGCACTTTGTAATTGGGCCCGGCTTTTTCCAAAACGGATTTGATATACCCGACATCTGCACCGGCCAAGTCAACCCAGGTATAAATTTCAGCTTCATATAATAACTGTTCTATTTTTGGCCCGATACCTTCTATGATTTTCAAATCGTCTTTTTTAACCGGTTCTTTTTTTTGTGACGCAAAAGCCAATTGTAAGTCTTTTTTAGTTTTTTTACATACTTCCAAATCATTTTGTAACTTTTTAAGCTCCGTTTTTTTTACATCCAACTGGTTTAGTAACAAATCATATTTATGAGCCCATTCGTCACAATTTTCCGGTTTTTGTTTCCGGGATTTCCCTATAAAATATCGTAACAGATACCCCAAGATAAAGGCCACTAAAAGCATTAAAACAATTTCAAAGATAGCATCTGACTTACCGTATGAATCAGATGTACTGAATAATCCGCTGACTAATATTTGCATAACATTTTATTTTTTGATGTAACTTATTTCAACTCTACGATTTTGACGACGACCATCCACCGTGCTATTATCAGCTATTGGTTGCAACTCACCTTCCGATTTGACGATAATTCTATCCGGATCAACACCTTTTTTTACCAACCAATTTTTAATACGATTGGCCCGTTTTAAACCCAAAATTCTGTTGGAAGCGGTACTACCACTATCATCGGTATGACCAACTACCTGTATTTTAAGCCCGGGATGTGATTGCATATTTTTGACCACTTTATCGAGATAAGATAAAATAGTTTCATTTTTAATAGCTTCTGTGGAATTGTAAGGGAAATGTATCAAAGTTTTTGCATCTTTTTCCTGTACAAAATCATTGTCTATCAACCATTTAATCCAATTCTTATCATATTCGATAAATTTCGGCACTTTTGTTGTGCTATCGCCAATTTGCTTAGCAGCCGTAACAATCAAAGCCGTATCAATAGACGTTGATAAAACTTTTTTAAGTGCATTGGCTCTGGCTATTCCCAGATTGTTATAATCCGTCGCATTGTTTTCGCCGGCATAATAAGGCGTTTCTATATGCAGTTTCTTACCTTCGGCTTGTAATTGTTTGATAGATTTTACTTCTACCTGCCATTGAAGTGTGTCATTGATAACCGGTTCGGATTTTCCCCGCAAAAAATAAATAATGGCATGCGTTATTTTCTTAACCGGAGCAACGGTTTTTTTCTTCTCTTCTTTCGCAACAGGCTTATCTACAACTTTTGTTTCTACCTGTTGCTGTTGGCAAAAACCTTTGATTTTACAAACATACCAATAAGTGCTACCACTTCCCCACAGAAAAAACAAAAAAAGAATAAAAATTGCTCTTATGTTCATATTTCAAATTTTATATATCCAAATCCATAGACGCTGTAAAGTTATTATTTTTTTGTTAAAAATCAAAAATATTTTTAACGAATGACAAAAAACAGACTATAAAATGAATGATTAATCTTATCAGCAACATATATAAAACAATTTTATTGGATTATTCCGGAGAAAAAATACTAATAATGATATGCATATTAATAAAGAGAATAATTAAAAAAACGTCCAACTTTATTCCGGGATTTACAATAAAACAAAATCCGGAACTGATAATATGCCACACCTATAAGCCCAATGACCTAATCGAAAAATTGAACGAATAAATCCACTTTAATCGGCAATCAACCCGTAAAATCTCTTATATTTGCAAAAGTTTAAAAACCACGATAATTATGTTTGACAATTTAACTTCAAAATTAGACAAAGCCCTTCACGTATTGAAAGGACACGGACGGATTACTGAAGTAAACGTAGCCGAAACTTTAAAGGAAGTACGCAGGGCTTTGCTCGATGCCGATGTCAACTACAAGATAGCCAAAGATTTTACAAACCGTGTCAAAGAAAAAGCTTTGGGTCAAAACGTTTTGACCGCTTTAAAACCCGGTCAATTAATGGTCAAAATAGTCAAAGACGAGCTGACCGAACTGATGGGCGGCCAAGCTGCCGGATTGAATCTGACCAGCAGTCCGACGGTTATTTTGATGGCCGGATTGCAAGGTTCCGGTAAAACGACTTTTTCGGGAAAATTGGCCAATTGGCTTAAAACGAAGAAAAGCAAACAGCCGCTATTAGTTGCTGCCGACGTGTA
>JALVST010000094.1 GCA_027024205.1 Flavobacteriales bacterium
TCTTCCCATACCGAACAGAGAAGTTAAGCCCGACTGCGCTGATGATACTACCAACAGGTGGAAAAGTAAGTCGCCGCCCCGCTTTTTATTAAAAAACCGCATTTGTTTTTACAAGTGCGGTTTTTTTTTGTTGCTCGAAAACTTTTTCTTTACTAAATTGCAAACAAAAAAATGAGAACAAAAATAGTTGCCGGTAACTGGAAGATGAATAAAACCCTTCAAGAAACGGTTACCCTAATTAATGATTTGAAAAATACGGTAAAACCGGACAACAATGTTGAAATAATTGTTGCTCCGCCTTATGTAAATTTAGTAGAAGCCGTCAATTTATTAAAAGACTTACCTATCAAAGTTTCCGCTCAAAACATGCATTTTGCCGATAATGGGGCTTACACAGGTGAAATTTCGGCCGTTATGCTTAAAGCCATTGGCGTCCGGACGGTAATATTAGGACACAGTGAACGTCGGGCATATTTCAATGAAACAGACGAAGTGCTTCAAAAAAAAGCTCATAAAGCTTATGAAAAATCCATGACCAATATTTTTTGTGTAGGCGAAAAACTGGAAGAACGTGAAGCAGAAAAACATTTTGATGTCGTTAAATCGCAATTGTCTAATACATTGTTTCAATTACCTATGGAAGCATATAAAAAGATAGTGATTGCCTACGAACCGGTCTGGGCTATCGGAACGGGACATACGGCTACACCCGAACAAGCTCAGGAAATGCACAAATTTATCAGAGATACACTAGCCAAAAAATACGGTCGCGACTTGGCTGATACCGTTCGTATTCTTTATGGTGGTAGCGTCAAACCGGGCAATGCTGCCGAAATCTTTTTAAAACCGGATGTTGACGGCGGTTTAATTGGTGGCGCATCACTAAACGCAGAAGATTTTAACGCCATTGTTGAAGCCGCGAAATCTTGATTTTTGTCAGAATAAATTGAAAACAAATTATTACATTTGTGGGCATTGATTTTAAATTGTAATTGAAATTTCAGAACGAGATTTGAACAAACAAGTAAACAATCCGTTTGTCATTTCTCTTGCGATGGACATCTGAAGAAAAAATCTCGAAATGAAATAAGATATCTCTCCCTACTCTCGCAGGGAGAAAATGATACCAAGATAAAACCTTATTTCCTCAATATAATAAAAAATATAAACTATGAATCTACATGAATATCAAGGTAAAGAAATATTAAGTCGTTCCGGTGTTAGAGTTCAACGCGGTATTGTTGCTGATACACATGAAAAAGCCGTTGAAGCTGCTAAAAAATTAACCGAAGAAACCGGAACAATATGGTATGTAATCAAAGCTCAAGTTCATGCCGGAGGCCGTGGTAAAGGCGGCGGCGTCAAATTAGCTAAAAATTTGGATGAAGTCAAAGATTTGGCTTCCAAGATTATTGGGATGCGCTTGGTTACCCCACAGACACCACCGGAAGGAAAAAAAGTTAATCAAGTATTAATTGCCGAAGATGTCTATTATCCCGGTGAATCAGAACCGGAAGAATATTATATGAGTGTTATGCTCAATCGTGACAAAGGTCAAAATATGATTATGTATTCTCCGGAAGGTGGTATGAATATTGAAGAAGTAGCCGAAAAATCACCGGATAAAATCTTTATCGAATTGATTGATCCTGCACACGGCCTACAAGATTTTCAGGCACGACGTATCGCTTTCAATCTAGGATTGAGTGGACAAGCATTTAAAGAAATGGTTAAGTTTGTAAAAGCCTTGTATGATGCTTATACCAAAAATGATGCTTCTTTGTTTGAAATCAATCCGGTTTTAAAAACTTCCGATAATAAGATTTTAGCGGTTGATTCCAAAGTGGTAATAGACGACAATGCGCTGTTCAGACATAAAGATATTTCTGCTATGCGTGATACCAGAGAAGAAAATCCGATAGAAGTTGAGGCCAAACAAGCAGGTTTGAGTTATGTTGCATTGGACGGTAATGTCGGTTGTATGGTAAACGGAGCCGGACTGGCGATGGCTACCATGGATTTGATTAAACAAGCCGGAGGCGACCCGGCCAACTTCTTGGACGTTGGTGGTACAGCTGATGCAGAACGCGTGGAAAAAGGCTTCCGGATTATTTTAAAAGACCCGAAAGTAAAAGCTATTTTAGTCAATATTTTCGGTGGTATTGTTCGTGCTGACAGGGTTGCACAAGGTATTGTTGATGCTTACAATAATATGAAAGGGGAAATTCATGTGCCGATTATTGTCCGTTTACAAGGCACCAATGCCGATAAAGCCAAGGAACTGATTGAAAAATCGGGCATTCCGGTATACTTTGTAACTGAATTCCAAGAGGCAGCCAATAAAGTGCAAGAAGTATTGCAATAGTTTTATAATATTTTTATATTCAAAACGAAAGCCGGTAATTTGCCGGCTTTTTGTTTGTGAAAATTTTGTTATTTTTTAAATTTCTTTAATACATCTTTAACGGCATCTTTATGAATAATGAAATCCATCATTTTCAGTTTGATATAATCTTGTGAAAAGAAATAATAACCGAATTCCGGCGCATTAGGGTCACCGTTACGGGAACCGGAACTACTGTCTTTAATCAAAAACCAATATTTACCGTCTTTAGCTTTATACCAACCGACCAAATGCATTCCGTGGTCATCGGTAGTAGCACCATTGGAAAAACGTAATTGACGGGTATCGTCATTGATAAATTTTGAAGGAATATCAAAATCGGGAATTATTGCTACTTGTGGTTCACCCGGGCCATTTAAAAAACCGGGTTCCGAAACATCACCACCAATACCTATGGAATAACCTTTTTTAATACTTTTGATTATAATATCCATAAAAACATCAAGCGGTACATTGTAGTAATCTTTTGAATGCCACCAATTGTCCGGCACTTCATATGAACATTTGGTAAAATAAGGCGCTTGTTTGTAAGAAAGAATATCGACATAATCATCAGGATTGATTTTCAGATAGTCTCTTAAATAGGTTTCTGGCGTATAAGTCATTCCGTCAACCTTGAATTGTTCCGGTGGTGTGCCAATGTAGTAATCCATTATGGATTTAATCGTATTAACAACCGTTTTTTCATCCCAAGCGTTATTTTTCTTTACCGATTCTAAATAGGCCTTCATTTCCTTATACATTTTTTCATGCGTATGAAATTTATGTCCTTTCAATCCGTTATAAACCGACCAAGGCATCGCTCCGAACAATTTAAAATTACGGGTTACCGCATTGGCTTCAGACCCTTGTGCAAAAAGCGATTTACCCCTGGTACGAACGTATTCTTTAGCCCGTAAAACATATTCATTATAAAAAGTAAAAGCTTCAGATAATTTGACTTTTTTTCCGGTCAAACGATATACTTCACTTTCGTAGAAAGATGTGGTTGAAAAATCCCAACAAGTTCCTGTATTACCTTGGGAGATAGGCGGATTATGCCAAACGGATCGATATAACTTGACTTTATCCGGAAATTTTTGTCCTTTTATGGAAACTTTAAAGCGTTTATAAGGCTCTGGTTGGTTTTTTTGTGCTTCTTCGGCCTTGATATCTTTTAAAATAGTGCTGTAATAATAGACTTTGCCTTTATCATAGACTTTAAAAATGCCTTTATCTTTATTCTGTGCTATTGCTGTTGTCAATATTAAACCGGTCAATAATGTAATGATGTATTTCATATTATTTCTTTTTATAATTTTTCATCAAGTTATTACATGACAAGCCTCTAGCCTCTCCTCTATCCCATATCAAACATTCAATTTTTCAAATAATCATATCAATTCGTCGATAATATCTTCAACGGAAATTCCTTCGGCTTCACCTTTATAATTGAGCAAAATCCTGTGTCGTAGGATACCTTTGGCTACGGATTGTACATCTTCAATATCGGGAGATAATTTACCGTTTATCAAAGCATTGGCTTTTGCAGCCAAAATCAAATTTTGGGAAGCACGTGGTCCTGCTCCCCAATCCAAATATTTTTTGACTAATCCGGGAGCAGCATCCGATTTCGGCCTGGTTTTACCTACCAAACGTACGGCATATTCAATCACATTATCGGCAACCGGTACTTTTTTTACCAAATCTTGATAAGCTAAAATTTGCGATTTATCAATCACAGGATTGACTTGAACATCCCGGGTAATAGTCGTGCTTTTAACCACCTCCACTTCTTCATCAAAAGCGGGATAATCGAGTTTTAAAGCAAACATAAACCGGTCGAGTTGGGCTTCGGGGAGTGGGTAGGTACCTTCTTGCTCAATAGGATTTTGGGTTGCCAACACAAAAAAAGGTTTATCCAATTCAAAATTCCGGTTAGCGATACTCACTTGTTTTTCCTGCATGGCTTCAAGTAATGCCGCTTGCGTTTTAGGTGGTGTCCGGTTGATTTCGTCAGCCAAAAGAATATTGGTAAAAACCGGCCCTTTGATAAACTGAAAATGCCTGCTTTCGTCAAGGATTTCCGTCCCGAGTATATCCGAAGGCATCAGATCCGGTGTAAATTGAATTCGCTTAAAATCCAAACCGAGACTTTGAGCTATGGTATGTACCATTAAAGTTTTAGCCAAGCCGGGCACACCTATCAACAAGGCATGACTTCCGCCGAGTATAGACAGTATAATCTCGTGTATCACTTGTTTTTGTCCGATGATAATTTTTCCAACTTCTTGTTTTAACCGTTCTATGTTTTGTTGTAATTCTTTGGCTAATGCTACGTCAGACATAATAATATTATTTTTTTATCCAATGACTGTCAAATTGACAATGTTGAAAATCAGGGTTGATTTTGATATAATTATTTTTTATTTTTTCGTTCATCCAGTTAATTAAGACTTTGTTTTTCTTCTCTTCAAGAGCCATTTCTTTGATTTTTGGAAAATCTTTGACAAAATCCATTTTGTGTGCCGGTATGAGTTTGTTGACTTTTATAATTTTATAATACTCATTACCGGTTCTATCGGCTTCGGTAAGCACATTTGAAATATCCCCTTCCTTCATATCTTGAACGATTTGATGCATTTTAGGATCTAGCATGGTTAATTCAAGCAGGGAATTACCAGTATTGGGGTCAATAATTTTCCCACCGTTCTTACTTGTTTCCTTATCGTCAGAAAATTCACGGGCGGCTTCTTCAAATGTCAATTCTTTGTCTAAAATCCGTTTTCTAATGGTATCCAATTTTTTTTGAGCGGCTCTCTTATTTAAGAAACTGATCTCGGGTATCATCAAAATATGCCGGACGACGCGCTCTTGGCCGTTGATTTCTTCAACCGTAAGAATATGCCAACCGAATTCTGTTTTAAAAGGCTCGGATACTTGACCTTTTTCCAAACTAAATGCCACATCTTTAAATTCTTGCACAAAAGCCGATTTCCGGGTCAAAACATATTTACCGCCATTAGCCCGTGAGCCTTTATCTTCGGAGTACAAAACGGCTTGTGCTCTAAAACTGGCCCCGTTTTCTACTTTTTTCTTAATTTCTTTGAGTTTGTCTATAACTTTTTGCTCGGCATCTTTATCGGGTTTGGGCTTAATTACGATTTGCATTAACTCGACCTGAGTGCCTATTTCCGGTATTTTATCCTTAGGTATTGCATCAAAAAAGGCCTTAACTTCTTCGGGACTGATATCTACGTCTTTCATGATTTTTTGACGCATCAATTCACTTAACTTTTTGTTTTTATCAATTTTTCTCAGTTCTTCTTGCAATTCAGAAAGAGTATTTTTATTGTAAAATTGTAAGACTTTTTCCAAGCTTCCCCCCATTTGCGTCTTCATAAACTCAATTTGTTGTTCTACCATCCCGTCAATTTCTTTATCCGAAACTTTAATCAACGTATCCTTTTTGGCTTCAATCAACAACAACTTATCTTGCATCAAACGTTCCAAAATCTTACAATCATCGAGATTTTTAGTGTCTATACCCTGCTGTTTCATTTGGATTTTTAACTGACCCAATTCGGAATTCAAAACAATTTGGTCACCGACTACGGCTGCAATACCGTCCACTTTGATACGTTTTTGTTGGCCGTAAGCGGCAATAATGTTAATAGATAAAATAATGATTATCAATGTTTTTAAATGATTCATTTGAAGTGTTTTATTTAAAAATTTTAAATACTTTTTTGTTAATGGCTTCTTGTTTGATATTATTTTCCATTTGTGATAAAGCAGCCTGTTTGCGTTTGCTCAAAATAAGTTGCTTCAAATCATCTTTTACCATTGACAGCGGCATAGTTTGATTTTGTAAAACAACATCGTTAACAAACACCAAATATAAACTTAAACTGTCCGTTAAAACAAATTTTTTACCTTTTTTTAAGATAAATTTATCATTCATCCTTTTAAAAACCGGTAATTCCTTTTTAAAATCCGGTAACTGATACCATTTGTCAGCCGATAAATTATATTTTGAGAAACTATTTGTATTTTTTATCAAACTGTCAAAGTAAGCCGGTTTACCGGAAAAAAACCACTTTTTGAATTTATTGATTTTTTTATGTTCTTTTTCAACTACTAAAAATTTCGGTTTAATTTCAGGCTCTTTACTCAAAAAATAATACCGGTATTTGTTATAATACCATTGCAACGTATCTTTTGAAACTACCGTATCAATGTATTTTTGCAAAAGACGGTCTTTGTATGTATCGGTTAGTAAATCACGGCGGAATTGTTCTGCCAAACGGTTGATTCTGACTGTATCTACATTGCGTTCTGCTTGTTTTAGCAAAAGCATCTTATAGGCCCAATCCTCAATATATTGACGCAAAGCATTAAGACTGTCTTCTTGTGATTTATGACGGTAAACAGTCGTATCAATATCTTCAAAATAAAGATAATTATCGTAAATTTTGGCAACAGGTGTTTTATCAACATCTTTTTGAAAATATTGACAGCCGGCAAAAAACAGCCCTAAAACCGCAAGCCGGAGTTTACTTTTTATATTTACTGCGTAATTGTTGCCAAACGGTTTCATTCAGTCGGACAGGATATTTTTGTTTCAACTCTTTGAGCCATTGTTCTTCCAAATATTTTTGATAATCATTGATTACCTTACCTTTGATTTCGTTAAATTCCGGTATTCTTTCCGGTTTTATCTTTTTCAAATACAAGACAATATATTGTTTGCCTTCTTTATAAATTAAAGGTTGGCCAACTTTTAAATCATGTTTCTTAACAATCTGATCACCGGCAAGGTAATCCATTTCTTTTAACAAGATATTTTTGTCTTTATATTTTGTAGCAATTTCTTTTTTCTTTTTGCCTTTACGCAAGTCTCTCGCTATTCTTTTGGCAGTTTTTCTGCTATTGGTTTGCACCATCAAAATATGATACCGCTCGGGCAACTTGAAATCTTTTTTGTGGCTTTCATAGAATTTTTTCAATCCGAGCGTATCTTTAATGGATTTGTCCCAAACCATTGCGGATTTTATACGAAATAACATCAAACCTTTTTTATATTCGTCCATCGTTTTGGCAAAATCAGGATAAATCTGCTCGAGATGATTGTTATAATACCCGTATAATTTATCCTTTTTAAAGCGTTTAAAGAATCTTTTGATAATATATTTTTTATCCTTATAAGATGCTGTCGTATGTGACTGACGATGGAACAAATACAAGTAAAAATCTTTGTATGTCACGACTTGATCATGGTTGATGATAAATAAGGTATCGTTGACGGTTTTATCTTGAGGGATTTGCCATTTATTTTGAAAAAAGTCTTTGTTGATATGACGAGTGACCACATCTAGATTGCCTTTGATTTCGATTGGAAATTGTTTTTCGATACGTTTCAACAATTTTTCTTTACCCATTTTGGAACGTGTATCACGCATCACTTTCTGTCTTAATTCGGTTTTGGCTTTTTCAAATGGTGGAACGGGAAATTTTTTAAGTAATTTGACAATATGCCAACCGTAACGGGTTTGAAAAGGTTTGGAAATATCCCCGGGATTTTTCAAAGCAAAAGCCTCTTTTTCAAATGACGGTATCATAGCTCTGATACCGAACGGACGTAATTTTCCGCCACGACGGGCACTGTTTTTATCATCTGAAAATTTGCTGGCTAAATTTTCAAATGTATCTTGTTTGTCTTGTAATTTTTTATAAATCTCATAAATCCGTGTCTTAGCATCGCCTATGGTGTCTTTTTTATTGTTCATTGTGACAATATGTGCCACTTCTACCTTTCCTTTGGCAGGGCGTTTGTCCAACACTTTGACAATATGATATCCGAAACGGGTACGAAAGGGTTTGGATACTTGACCGACCGGTGTATTGTATGCGGCGGTTTCAAAAGGATAAACGGTATGAAAAACATTGATATAATCCAAATCGCCTTTGTTGTCTTTGGCACTGGGATCTTGCGAATATTTTTGTGCCAATTTACCGAAATCCTCACCGGAAATGGCTTTTTTATAAATAGCCATAATTTTGTTGTAAGCTTTCAATGTATCTTGCGGAGAAGCATCAGAAGAGACCTGAATCAAAATATGGGCTACATGCACATCGGTTTTCTTCCGGTCGTACGCTTCCTTGACCAATTTATCTATAATTTCGTTGTCCGATAAATATTTTTTGGCCAAATCACGACGATAAGATCTCAATTCGAGTTTTAATTGCGGTAAAGTATCGTATCTCTTTTGGTAAGCATCTTCCAGTTCCAATTTGTAACGCGTAAAAAGTTCCAGATAATTATCTATATCCTTTTGTGCCGGGTCTTGTACCAAATCGAGATTTTTGGTGTACATGCTTTCAAATTCATCAACAGTAACGGGCTTGCCGTTAATAGACATCAATTCTTTTGATTGTTGTGCATATAAAATACCTGATAGAAATAAAAATAACAGAAAAGTATATCGTTTCATAATTCGTTTAATTTTAATTTGTTAAAAATTGACAAAACCGAATGCAAATTTAAGATTTTTTATCGAGATAGAAACGCACGGTCGTGCATCACTTTAAAAATAAATCAACAATGCACAACAAAGCACTGCATAAGCAACATTATTATTTCATTTCAGATTTGCGATTTCAGATTTTAGATTTTAGATTTTTTAAACCACATAAGGCACATAAGGACACATTAGATTTTTGTTTTTTTAACATAAAAGACATACAAAAACATAAAAAAATGAGACTATTGAGCTCCGTAGAAGCGACATCTTGGTAATGCCCGGAAGCAAAAAATTTTGTTTCTAATCTCAAACTTTGGCGGTTATACCCGCGTGAGGGATTGAAGTGACAGCTTGCCGCAAAAAATATATTGAAAAAATCACATAACATACAGCGACCGGAGGAAGCTCGTAGGATATGTAGATTTTTTATGTATTTTTAAGGCAACTAAAACGGAAAGCCCGGTGACACACAAGTGAAGGATGGCCTTATGAGACGGCAGGCTTGTGTGGCACACGCCCAAATAATTAAATTTTGAAAATCAACATTTTACAACATATAAAACGGCATTCTTGGCGGTATTCCGTGATATCGTTAGCGGCTATTTGGTTTTATTTTGCGTTGCCAAAACCTTTGTTTAAAGTGCCTTATGCAACCGTATTATACGACAAAAACGGCGAACTTTTAGGGGCGAAAATAGCGGTTGACGGACAATGGCGCTTTCCCTTGTCCGATAGTTTGCCGGAGAAATATAAACAATGCGTTGTGGCTTATGAAGATGCGTATTTTTACCGGCATCCGGGGGTGAATCCTGTGTCGTTGGTCAAGGCATTGTATCAGGATGTCAAAGCGGGAAAAATCGTCCGGGGCGGTAGCACTTTGACCATGCAGCTGATACGGATGGCAAGAGGTAACAGGTCGAGAAATTTGTATCAAAAACTGATGGAAATAATTTTGGCATTGCGATTGGAATGTTCGTATAGCAAAGAAGAAATTTTGAATTTGTATGCCTCACATGCCCCTTTCGGCGGTAATGTGGTAGGACTGGAAGCTGCCGCATGGCGCTATTACGGGCGTTCACCTTCGCAACTTTCGTGGGGCGAAACGGCAACGCTGGCAGTACTACCCAACGCGCCCGCCTTGATTTATCCGGGAAAAAATCAAAAAATTTTGAAACGAAAACGGGACAACTTACTTGACAAACTATTGAAAAACAACATTATAGATAGCATAACCTGTCAATTGGCAAAAACGGAACCTTTGCCACAAAAACCACATCCTTTACCCCGATTAGCCCCGCACCTGCTGGATAAAGCTGTCAAAGACGAACATGAAGGCGAACGGATTTACAGCACCTTGGATAAACACCTGCAAGAAAAAGTCTTACAAACTATGGGTGAACATTACCCTTATTTATCGTCTAACAAAATTTACAACGCCGGCGTTTTGGTTGCCGATGTGGAAACCGGACAAGTGCTGGCTTATGCCGGTAATATGCCGGAGGATGTAAAGCCTGAAAATCAGGCTGTGGATATGATTACGGCACGACGTAGCACAGGCAGTATATTAAAACCTTTTTTGTATGCTTGGGCTTATAAAGACGGCATTATTTTACCCCACACATTGCTCAAAGACATTCCAACGCAAATAGCCGGTTATCATCCGAGAAATTACAATAAAACTTATGACGGTGCCGTGCCGGCAAGTGAAGCCCTGGTACGGTCGCTCAATATTCCGGCAGTGCGGTTGTTACGGACTTATGGTTTGCAAAAGTTTAGGGACCAATTGAAAAGCTTAAATCTGCCAACTATTGACAAACCTGCCGATTATTACGGTTTAACTTTGATATTGGGCGGCGCTGAAACGCGTCTGTGGGATATTACCGGCAACTATGCCGCTATGGCCCGGGTGCTTAAACATTACAATCAATACGGGGCTTATAATCCTTCGGATTATTTCCCTCTCTCTTATTTGCTTGTCAAACGTGAATTTAAAGCTAAAACACAAGACGATTTGTTCGGAGCGGATAATATTTGGTTCGTTTTTAAAGCCTTATCCGACAAAGACCGTCCGGTAGAAGGCGACGATTGGAATATTTACCGTTCGGCACAAAAGATTGCCTGGAAAACCGGCACGAGTTTCGGACATCGCGATGCCTGGTGTATCGGCGTAACGCCAAAGTATGCTGTTGGCGTTTGGGTAGGGAATGCTACCGGCGAAGGACGTCCGGGAATGACAGGTACAAGAACAGCCGCCCCTTTGATGTTCGACGTTTACAAGCACCTGCCTGCCGCTGAATGGTTTAAGTGTCCTGCCAAAGCTATGCGACAAGCCGAAGTTTGCCGGCAAAGCGGCTACTTGGCATCACCGCGTTGCACGGATGCCATAGTCGAATATATTCCGGAACACGGTGAACGCAGCCCGTCTTGCCCCTATCATAAAATTATTCATCTGGACAAAACGGAAAAAATGCGGGTCAATTCATCGTGCTATAATGTGGCGGATATGGTCAATAAAAGCTTTTTTGTTTTACCTCCTGTTATGGCTTGGTATTACAAACAGAAACACCCGGATTATCAAGACTTGCCGCCTTGGGCTCCGGGTTGCCGCCCCGGAGCGGAACACACATTGGATTTGATTTATCCCAAAAACGGCATACAAATTTTTATCCCGAAAGATTTCGGTGAAAAACAACAAAAAATCGTTTGTAAAGCCGTGGATCAAAATCCCGCAGCCACAGTCTATTGGCATTTGGATAACGAATTTATCAAAATGACCCGTGTAAAACATCAAATTGAAATCTATACCCGCCCCGGACAACACCGCTTGACTTTGGTTGACGATAAGGGACACTGGATTGTTTGTAAGTTTGAAGTGGTAGAAAAATGATAAAAAGCCACCGGAAAACGGTAGCTTTTTTTATAACATATAAAATTTCACGATTTTATTTGTGTTTTTTCCAATACTGCGGTTTGGTATGTTCGTGTTTTTGATCCCAATAATGATGTGTTACGGCTTTACCGTCTTTGGTAAAAAGTTTGCGGCCGTAAATCCAGATTGTCGGATT
>JALVST010000095.1 GCA_027024205.1 Flavobacteriales bacterium
ATGTATTATGAGTACTTTAAGAAACAGTGTAAAATTAATCGGAAACGTCGGTCAAGTACCTGAAATCAAAACCTTGGAAAACGGTAGAAAAGTAGCCAGATTCTCCATCGCTACCAATGAAACTTACATCAACAAAGAAGGTGAGCGCATGACACAAACCTACTGGCATAACTTGGTAGCTTGGGGTAAAACAGCCGAAATCATCGAAAACTATGTCGATAAAGGCAGGGAAATAGCCGTCGAAGGTAAATTAACCAACCGGAGCTACGAAACCAAAGATGGTCAACGCCGGTATGTGACTGAAGTCTTGGTCAATGAAGTATTGTTGTTGAGAGATAAAAATTAATTAAAACCGGATAGCTTTTTTCAATATAAGTTATATCATAACCGAAGCGACCTGTAATGACCATATTAACGGCAAATTACAGGTCGTTCTTTTTATTAAATTTTCAAGTACTTACCAACATTCATACTTGTTCCAGCAAATACACCGTTACAGCGTCCCAATCAGGAAATTTTTCGCTTCCGAAATGAATCCACTCTCCCTCGAAATTCTCTGCACCGTTATTCGGACGATCGTCAATCAAATAATCACCCTTGTTCAACTCTTTATGATGCGAAATAATCAATTTTTTATAAAAAACGGAGTCCTTGTCATTACCGAAATATTTATGAACCCATTCAATTTTATGCCGCCAAGCACTTGGGTTTAACCAAGGAGCGGTCGTAAGGATGTACAAATCGTATTTCCCTGCAAGTTTATAAACCGATTCAATAGCCCCGGGATATGGTTCCATATGCAAAAAAATATCAGGCACTTCGTCTAATCTATCCTGATATTCACTGATAGTATCATTGCTAAGCCGGTCAATACCTGTTTTAAAATCAACCAATACATTATCCATATCGATATAAACTGTTTTTTTCATAGGTTACTATACGGTTTTTACTATAAAAACATTAAACAATTTTGCATAGTGGCTAAATTTATTTTACAATAATCTTTTTATGAATGATTTTACCGGTTTGCCGGTTTTGTAATTTTAAAAGATAAACTCCTTTTTCTATAAAATGTAATACCGGCAATTTTATTTTTGAATGGATTGCTTTATCATTCAAGTGATATACTTGTTCGTTCAAAATATTATAAATGTCAATTGTATAATTTCCGTCAGGAATATTGATAATCGATAAATTTTCATTTTTTGATAACGGGTTGGGATAAACGGTAATATTTAAATTATCAAGAGAGTAAGCGGGAGATGTCAATAAAGAATGAGTTACCGCATCATAAGCGTTAATGCGACCGTAACCGTAATATTGATCCCAACCGGGCGTATCTTCCGAGTTTCCTACCTGGTCTTCCGCCGAATCTTGCAAAATAGTTTCAACCTGGCCAACCGTCAAGTTAGAATTTATGGAAAGAAGCAAAGAAATAACTCCGGTAACATGAGGAGCCGCCTGCGATGTTCCGCTCCAATAGGTATTAAAATTGGCATTGGTATTGGCACTCAATCCGAATATATAACTTCCCGGTGCGACAAAATCCAACTCCGGTCCGTAGTTACTGCCGCTTGTCGGACTCCAAAAGAAAGGCACACTACGGGTATCATCCGGTGCCGTAGAACCTATGGCAAAAGCATGCGCGTATTTTGCCGGATATTGAATGGATGCGTTTTCATTACCGGCAGACACAACAACCGGCACATTGTGGTTATAAGCATAATTTACAGCATCTTCCATAAGCGTGGAAGGCATACTGCCACCGACTGATAAATTAATAACATCGGCACCGTTATCAACAGCATAATATATGGCAGATGCCCACCAAGAATAATAACCGTAACCATTATCATCCAAAATCCGGCAGACCATAATCTTTGAAAACCAATTAACCCCGGCATAACCTATAACATTGTTTCCGGTAGCAAGTGCTATGCCTGTCACATTAGTTCCATGTCCGGTCCCGTCGGAAGGGTTGTTGTTATTGTTTGCAAAATTCCAACCGACCCTAACATCATCAATATAACCGTTACCATCCGTATCCGTTCCGTCTAAGGATTCGCCGGTATTTTGCCAAAATCTGCCCGAAAATTCCGGATGATTTATGTTTACACCCGAATCTAAAATTGCAACTATGATATCAGGATCTCCTTGGGTTATATCCCAAGCCGAATCCGTGTCCATATCCGCATCGGCAGTTGAGGGTAAATATGCAAAAGTTCCGTCGTTATAATGTGCCCATTGCCTGTTGTAATAAAAAGTATCGTCAGGCGTGAATGCAACCCCGTGGGCTTTACCGATATAATCGGGCTCAACATATTCAAACATTTGCGTATTAAAGTATATTTTGGCCAAACCGGGAATGTCTTGTTCCCGCTCAAAAATCAATAAGTAGGTATCTTTATCTCTTTTATGACCGGTCAATTTTATGTCGGATAAACCGTATTTTGTGTTTAATAAATCCAATTTTACAATACCAAACTCGTGTTCCGTAAAATTTTTTTGATAAACCCGGACAATGGCAGGCTTAAATTTTACAATTAAGGCCGTCTTTGAATATAAAACTCTTTTTTGTGAAAAAAGATAATTAACAAACGTAAATAAAATTAGGATAAAAATGATTTTTCCTTTTTTTTCTAAAATATTTAAAACCGGTTTAATTAACATTATTATCAAAGATTTAAGTTAATTTGTGATGAAAGTTACAAAAAATATTTACAAACAAATAAACTTTCTATTCTTTGATTTACAAGAGAACTTATAAGGCTGGATTAAACCATTCCCGATTTTAAAATTTATATTTTATTTTTCTAATTCTCAAACTTTTAGGCGTAATTTCCAGATATTCGTCATCGCGTATATATTCCAAAGCTTCTTCGAGTGAAAATTGCACTTTGGGAACTATTTTCATACTTTCATCCGAACCCGAAGCACGCATATTGGTCAATTTTTTGCCTTTGGTCAGGTTAGCCGGCAAGTCATTCTCACGGGTATGTTCTCCCACTACTTGTCCTATATAAACTTCTTCACCTGGTTCTACAAAAAAACGACCGCGGTCTTGCAATCTGTCCAACGAGTAAGCAGACACTTTTCCGGCATCCATAGAAATCAAAGCACCTTTGTTGCGTTGGGGAATATCACCTTTGAAAGGGGCATATTCTCTAAACCTATGGTTCATTACAGCTGTCCCTGCGGTAGCGGTCAAAATATTGTTACGTAAGCCTATCAATCCGCGTGAAGTAATGTCAAATTCCAAATGCATGACATCGCCTTTGGGCTCCATAGCTAACAAATCTCCCTTCCGGGCAGTAACCAATTCAATCACTTTTCCGCTATACTCTTCCGGGACGTCAATCACCAAAGTTTCATAAGGTTCGTGTTTGATACCGTTTATTTCTTTGATTAAAACCTGCGGTTTACCCACTTGTAATTCGTATCCTTCACGACGCATGGTTTCTATCAATACGGACAAGTGCAAAATACCACGTCCATAGACATTAAATTTATCTTCCGTATCTGTTTCTTCTACACGTAAAGCCAAATTTTTCTCGGTTTCTTTCATCAAGCGTTCCCGCAAATGCCGGGAGGTCACAAATTTTCCTTCTTTGCCGAAAAAAGGCGAATTATTAATGGTAAATAACATGCTCATCGTCGGTTCGTCTATGGCAATACGTTCCAAAGCTTCGGGATGGGCAGTATCCGTTATGGTATCCCCTATTTCAAAATCCTGCAAGCCGACAATGGCACAAATATCACCACTGCGGACTTCCGGCGTTTTTTCCCTGCCCAAACCTGTAAACACAAACAACTCTTTGATCTGGGATTTTTTGGGTGGATGGTCTTTACCGAGTAACAAAACTTCTTCGCCTTGTTTGACCACCCCTCTAAATACCCTACCGATAGCTATCCGTCCGACAAAATTGGAATAATCCAAAGAGGTAATCTGCATCTGTAAAGGGCCATCATTGTGCGGTGCTTCAGGAATGTGCTCAATAATGGTATCCAACAAAGGCTTGACAGTTCCGGTAGGCGCTGTCCAACCTTCCGTACTCATCCAACCTTGTTTGGCAGAACCGTAAACAGTCGGAAAATCCAGTTGGTCTTCGGTGGCTCCCAAGTTATACATCAAATCGAAAATCTGTTCCTGCACTTCATCGGGTTTACAGTTTTCTTTATCCACTTTGTTGATAACGACAATGGGTTTCAATCCCAAAGAAAGAGCTTTCTGTAAAACAAAACGAGTTTGAGGCATTGCCCCTTCAAACGCATCGACCAACAGCAAAACGCCGTCCGCCATTTTTAATACCCGTTCCACTTCACCCCCAAAATCGGCGTGACCGGGCGTATCTATAATGTTTATTTTTACCCCGTTATAATCTACCGAAACATTTTTGGACAAAATGGTAATGCCTCGTTCACGTTCCAAGTCATTAGAATCCAACAACAAATCCTTATGTTCTTTGCGTTCGTCGAGCAGATTGCTTTCGTGAATGATCTTATCCACCAAGGTGGTTTTGCCATGGTCAACGTGTGCTATAATTGCGATATTTCTGATTGATTTCATTTATTTTAGCTCTAAATAATAAGCGGCAAAGGTAAGGATTTATTTTTTCAGTAATACTTATAAAAAAAGAACCTATTATGTTACTTTTTAAATTTAATATCAATCCCTATCATAAAGTAACCCATTATGTATCCAGCATTGCCTAAATGAATGTTAACCGGTCTGATTTCATAAGCCAATTTGCTGTTTTTCGGGTCAATTCTTATCCCGATAGATGCATTACCGCCAAAATATAACGAATAAAAATACTCGGAACTGTTATGATTCAATTCCGGCCAACCGCCTGTCCCCAATAATCCTCTTGAATAATTGATAAATACACCGGCTGTGGCAACCAACGATATAGCACGATATCTGATCAAATCGTAGTGTAAATTAAAGCCCAAGTTGGTTATCCTGTAATATTGTTCTCTGGTATCGGTAATGCCAAAAGGTCTAAATCCGCCGAACATCATATTGGGATTGATACGGATCTTATGTTTTTTTCCTAGGCTTTTTTGCCAACCTATTGAATAAATTAATCCGTTTCCTGTTTCTCTTTTACCGGAATTAATGCCAAAACCTAAACCTGTTTTAATGGCGGTCTTGCGAAAACCGGTTTCTTGTGGATAAACCTGTTCGCCTAATAATAAAAGAATCAGACTGAAAAGTAAAAATTTAATTTGGATTTTCATTTAACTATTTTTTGAGATGACAGTTTCATTATTCTAAAATCAAAACGGTAACGCAAATATAAGCCCAAAGCGTAGTCCAAATGATGATATACTTCGGAAGTATAATAAGCACTTTGAACGACTGACCGGTTGAGTTGATAATAAGCATCCAATACAAAAGCCAAATCCAAATTTTTAAAAATTTCTTTGCGGTAGGTCGTGGTGAAGCCTGACAATCGCCGGTTGGGTTCGGTATGGTATTTAAAAATTATAACCGGTTGATTTTGATTATCCGTATATTTTTCAACCCGCCGGCTGACCGTTTGATACATGTCGTCGCCTTTGGGCGCCACAAAGCGGTTGGCTTGCCAATAAAAGATATAGGTTTGCCAATGCCGGTATTTAAAGAAAACTTGGAATTTATGTGCATAACCCGATTTAAACAGCAGTTCTTCCGCGTTATCAGTATTGATGTCATGCCGAAAATATTGATATTTGACACCGGCACTTGTAAGATAGTTTAATTTTTTTTCAAGGGATAAACCAATGGACGTATTGGCAATAACAACGGCATTGTTGACATTGGCAGGGTTCGTCCTGACATTAATTTGTCCACCGCGGTGTTGTAAGTAAATTTGCAAGGGAATACGTAATTGCAGCCGGTCAAAATTTTGCTTAAAGATTGTCGTTTGTCCAAAGTTGAGTCGTTCGCGCCGGTTGTCTCCCTTGTAGATAAAATGCTCCCATTCGAGCCAAGTATCGATTTGCCAATGTGCATTCTTAAACCGGTGTTGCAAACCGTGTTCAATGCGACGCCTGTCCAAAATCCGTTCAAAAGCATAAATTTCATCGGGTAATTGATGAAAATCATCCGTATAAAGTTTACCGAAATAAAACCGGTTGTTGCCTTTTTTGATTTCCAAGCCTACATAAGGCACTAAGGGTTCAAAACCGGTAGCCCCGAAATACTTTAAAGCATACAATCCGGCAGTAAAGTTGTAATTTTGATACGCTTGATACCCCAAAGAAACTTCCGCCTGATGTCCCAACAATGTATAACCGTCGGCCATGAGGTTAAAATATTCATTATCTTTTATAAAGGACAAATTATCAATTCCTAATGACAATGTTTTCGGAGCTGAAACGGTCGAATCTTTTGTTTTCAACAACTCGTTATATTGGCCATTTGTTGAGAAAAAAACAAAAAACGGTAAGAGTAAAAAAAACTTGTTCATAAATTAAAATAAACTCTGATAAAAGGGATAAAAGCATCTTGATATACACTCTTTTCCGGGTCATATAAAAAATTGTATTTAAACCCGGCAACGACAGGCCCGTAATGGTACCCCAAACTACCGAACAATGCCGGCGACCAAAAACTATTGGCAACCCCGTTAAAATTTTGCTTGACATATAAATTCTCATACTCCGCTCCCACTTCCAATTCCTTATAAGGATAGTATAAAGCTATGGTATTGTAACCGTATATATTATATTTATAATTGACGCCGTAATAAGATTTGTTTGATTTGAGGTAAGTATATTGCACGCCGGCACCCAATTTAAATTTGGAAGAAACGTTGTAAATAACGCCGGGTTGTAAACTAAAATAAGTATATCCGGTTGATAAACTCAATCCGAAGCCCCCGTAATAACTGATTTTTTTTGATGTTTTTTGGGCATAAATTTGAAAGGATAGAATTAATAAAATATTGAATATTAGAATTTTGTATTTCATATCATTTAGTTGAAAGTTGAAAGTTCAAAGTTGCAAGTTTGATTTCATAGAGTATTACTTTCTTTGATGATTGTTTTTATACTTTATACTTTATGTTCGTCTTTAAAATTGAGGAATTGAGGCTTTTTTAACTTAAAATTTTTCCTCATTCCTCATTTCTCAAACTTTACAAACTCACAATAAACAGCCACTACAAATCTATTTTATTTTATTCAAAAATACAAAGTTTTAATTTAGGACTTATAAACTAATTAGTATTTTTGCTAAAAACAAACAGATGCATTTACAAAAAGGTGATTTGGTTGCTTTGGTGAGCCCTGCCGGATACTTACCGGATAAACTAATAGTTGAACAAGCACAAAACTTATTAGAAAAATGGGGATTACGTTCTTACGTGGCTCCAAATGCTTTGAAACAATCTGGTCATTTTGCCGGAACAGACATGGAACGTCTGTCCGATTTGCAAGCGGCAATGGACAATCCGGACGTAAAAATGATATGGGCTCTGCGCGGCGGATATGGCAGTATCCGGATTGTTGACCGGCTTGATTTTAGTGAGTTTAAAAAATCGCCGAAAATTTTAGCCGGTTTTTCGGACATAACCGTTTTACATCAAAAATTTTTACAAAAAGATTTTGAAACTTTACACGCTTTGATGCCGGTGCAATTAAAAAACAAAATACCAAAAGAGGTCATAAAACAGACAAAAAGTGCTTTGTTTGAAAACCGGATATCTTACAGTTTTATTTCAAATAGTTTTACTACCGGTTTTACAGATGTAAGCGGAAAAGTTACCGGTGGTAATTTAGCCAATCTTTACAGTTTACTTGGAACGGATATGGATTTTGACACAAGCGGAAAAATTCTTTTTATCGAAGATGTCGGCGAACAATTGTATCAAATAGACAGAATGCTCATCGCTTTGAAGAAAGCCGGAAAGTGCAAAGATTTAAAAGCCTTATTGGTGGGACAGTTTACAGATATTCCCGAAAATAAACCCGCTTTTGGAAAATCTGTCGAAGAAATAATCTTAGAACACATTGCCCCTGAAATACCGGTTATATTCAATGCCCCGGTTGGGCATATAACAAACAATTTCCCTTTGATACTTGGAAAAAAGTTAACCATTGCCAAGCAAAACAATACAATTCATTTAAGTCAATAATGAAAAATAAAACCATTTTATTCAAAGACCTCGGTTTAACAGATTATCAGAAAGCTTTTGAAATTCAAACAGGTTTGTTTGAAAAAATAAAACAAATCAAAATTGAAAACAAATACCAGGAAAAGCCGTTGATGACTGAAAATTATCTGTTGTTTACCGAGCATCCACATGTATATACGTTGGGCAAAAGCGGTAAAGAATCGAATTTATTGATTGACGAAACAGAAAGAAACCGGCGACAAGTGCAATTTATCAAAACTAATAGAGGGGGCGATATCACATATCACGGCCCCGGACAGATCGTCGGGTATCCTATCTTGGATTTGGACAATTTCGATTTGGATATACTGGCATATATGCGTTTGTTAGAAGAGATAATTATCAAAGTTTTATCTTTTTACGGTATCAAAGGGGAACGCAGTGAGGGTGAAACCGGTGTTTGGTTGGATGTGGGCAAACCGCAAGTCAGAAAAATTTGTGCCATGGGTGTCAAGACCAGCCGGTGGGTGACCATGCACGGTTTTGCTTTAAATGTCGATACGGATTTGTCATATTTCAGCCACATTATCCCCTGTGGCATCAAAAATAAAGGGGTTACGTCCCTTCAAGAAGAATTGGGATATACCCCTGATAACAAAATTTTGAAGCAACAAATCCTAACGGAACTTGCTAAACTTTTGGAAGCAGAAATTATTGCTTATAATTTTTAATTATTAATTTGCAACATATATATAAACATAATCTTATTGTCATAAAGACAAAAAGAAATTTTCTCAAACACCTTTACCAGGATATATAATACTTCTTATTTGATACTTGTCACTAATTTCTTTTTTTGAAAATCCAGGCGTGAGGATTAGTTTGTCTTATTTCGTCCAGTTTGGCTTTTGCAGTTTCAAAATCAGGGAAACCTTCGTAAGCGACAATAAACAAACCATTGTCATTTTGTCCGACAATAACAGCATTATAATCGGCTGATTTCAAATCATCCAACCTCTTTCGGGCATTGTTTTCATCTCTAAATGCACCGTTTACAACAAAATAAACATTTTGTGTATCGGCAGTTGTAGAAGTATCACCCGAAACGGTGTCATTAGATCCGGTTGAGTCCGTTGTAGTACCGGCGGCTATTGTATCCGTAGCAGTTTGTGTGTCTTGAGCAACGGTGTCATCGGTATTTTGATCTTGATTAATAGCCGTTGAATCAATCACTTTATCATCAGTCGCCTCATTGTTATCAACATTTTGAAGGCTATCATCCGTTACGACTTCTTCTTGATCGCCGGCATTATCATCTTTTGAAAGATACCAATAAACGCCTACACCTATAAAAAGTAATCCTACGATTAATCCTATGATCAAAGGATAATTTAAAGTTGTTTCTTTTTCATTAGTATGTTGAATATCGAATTCTTCCATAGTGTATGTTTTAGTGTTCAAACAAAATTAATAAAATAATTTTAAATTAAAATAAATTTTTTAACAAAAAAAAAGAAAAGGGCGACTACTTGTCACCCTTTTCAATAAAAATCGCTTAACATATATTATTCCGCCAAAACAATTACATGATTGTTTTTCATTTCAACAGTTCCCGAATTGATAGGCAAAACAACCTCTCCTTGCTTAACGGTAAATTTATCCTTGACCTCATTATCTATCAAAATACCTTTACCTTTTAAGCGTACATCCCCTTTTCCCAAAATAGCAATAATAGGAGCGTGGTTATTTAACATCTCAAAAGAACCGTTTACGCCGGGAACGACGATAGAATCGATTTCTCCCGAGAATAAAGTGCCTTCGGGTGATACAATATCTGCTTTCATATTTTATGCATTTTTAGCTTCGGCTAACATTTTTTCTCCGGCTTCAATAGCGTCTTCAATACTTCCTTTCAAGTTGAAGGCGGCTTCGGGCAAGTGATCCAATTCACCGTCCATAATCATATTGAAACCTTTGATAGTATCTTTAATATCGACTAAAACACCCGGAATTCCGGTAAATTGTTCGGCAACATGGAAAGGTTGTGACAAGAAACGTTGTACACGTCGGGCACGATGTACGACCAATTTATCTTCTTCACTCAATTCTTCCATACCCAGAATAGCGATAATATCTTGCAATTCTTTATAACGTTGCAATATCTCTATAACACGTTGTGCCGTTTCGTAATGATCTTTACCGACAATTTCCGGTGTCAAAATTCTGGACGTTGAATCCAGAGGGTCAACTGCCGGATAAATACCCAACTCGGCAATTTTACGGGACAATACCGTAGTAGCATCCAAGTGGGCAAACGTCGTAGCAGGTGCCGGGTCGGTCAAGTCATCCGCCGGTACATAAACCGCTTGAACCGATGTAATGGAACCGTGTTTAGTCGAAGTAATCCGTTCTTGCAAAGCTCCCATTTCGGTAGCCAAAGTCGGTTGGTAACCAACCGCCGAAGGCATACGGCCTAACAAAGCGGATACTTCTGAACCGGCTTGTGTAAACCGGAATATGTTATCGATGAAGAATAAAACGTCTTTTCCTTCACCGGTTCCGGCACCGTCACGGAAATATTCGGCAATAGTCAGCCCGGATAAGGCCACACGGGCACGCGCTCCCGGAGGCTCATTCATCTGTCCGAATACAAAAGTGGCTTTGGATTCTTCAAGGGCTTTACGGTCTATCTTACTAATATCCCAATCACCTTTTTCCATAGATTCCATAAATTCATCTCCGTATTTGATAATTCCGGATTCCAACATCTCACGCAACAAATCATTACCTTCTCGTGTCCGCTCTCCTACACCGGCAAATACGGATAAACCACCGTGTCCCTTGGCAATATTATTGATCAACTCCTGAATCAATACGGTTTTACCGACACCGGCACCACCGAACAAACCGATTTTACCTCCTTTGGAATAAGGTTCAATCAAATCGATAACTTTGATTCCTGTATATAAAGGTTCGGTCGTCGTGGACAATTGATTAAAAGCGGGAGCCGGTTTATGTATCGGACTGCCGTTATCACCGTCTTTAGGCATGGGTTCCATCCCGTCAATAGGATCTCCGATAACGTTAAACAAGCGTCCGAAGACTTTACCTTTCGGCATTTTGATAGGAGACCCGAGCAATTCCACTTCTTGTCCCCTTTGTAAACCGTCGGTAGAATCCATGGCTATGGAACGTACCGTATTCTCTCCCGTATGTTGTTGCACTTCCAGAATCACTTCTTGCCCGTCGGGACGGGTAACTTTCATCGAATCATAAATTTTCGGAAGACTGATATTCTCACCTTCAAAAACCACATCGATTACAGGACCGATGATTTGAGAAATTTTTCCTTTTTGTTGTGACATTATATGCTATTTTAATCTGTTTAACTTCTGTTTTATTAACCTTTAAGTGCTTCGGCACCACTGACTATTTCAAGTATTTCACCCGTGATAACCGCTTGACGTGCTTTGTTGTATTGCAAGGTCAATTCGGCTTTCATTTCTTTGGCATTGTCTGTTGCCTTATGCATCGACGTCATACGGGCACCATGTTCGGATGCCCAAGTGTCACGAATCATTTTGTAAAACTGTGTTTTCAACGATTTGGGTATCAATTCCAAAACAATCTCCGCTTGTGAGGGTTCGTAAATGTAATCCAACACAACGTTACTTTCGGTTGTTTCGGTCATGATA
>JALVST010000096.1 GCA_027024205.1 Flavobacteriales bacterium
GGATGAAATTCTCCATGATTTAAAAACATTATCCGAAACGATTAAAGTGGAACAAGCCAAACAGGATCCGGATTTAACTTTTGAATTTAGTCTGGTTGAATTACCGGCAAAAGTAATGACCAAAGGAGCACAAGACAAGCTGATAAAAACCGTTTACGGTGCACATAATGGGGTTTACAGAATGAGTCCCGATATGGAAGATTTGGTTGAAACTTCTAATAATGTAGCTAGTGTCAATGTAATGGACGGTCAAATACAAATTGATAATTTAACCCGTTCGAGTGTTGAAAGCACAAAAGAAGATTTGGCCAACGCTTTAAAAAGTGTGTTTGAATTGGGTGGATTGTCAGTAGATATGGCCGGCTCTTATCCGGGTTGGAAACCGGACCCCAACGCACAAATTTTATCTATTATGACCGGACTATATGAAAAAATGTATGGATACAAACCGGAAGTAGTGGCTTGCCATGCCGGATTGGAATGTGGTATTATCAAATCGCATTATCCCGGTATGGAAATGATTTCTTTCGGCCCTACCATTCAAGGCGCTCATTCGCCCGATGAACGGGTAAATATCCAATCGGTACAAAAATTCTGGGAATATCTCAAAGAAACTTTGAAAAATATTCCCAAAAAAGGTTAAAAAAAACGCAAGGACTTGCGTCTTTTTTTAGTATTGTACGTCAGGCAATAAACCTCAATAGGAGAGATGCTTTGGTAATTAAAAAAAAAATCATTTGGAAAAGGCCGTGTAAAAAAATCCCGATTGTTGCAATTTTTTTTGAATGGTTTTAAGTTGCCTGAGAAGAAAAGAGGGGAGATGTATCAAAATTTTTTGTTTGACATTGAGATTAACGGGAGATATTTCTTGTTTTAACTGACGTGCAATACCGGGTTTTCCGTTTCTTTTTGCTTCCATAATCCAAGCAAAACGATGTATATCGAGATATGTTTTTAAATCGGGATCGTTTTGTTCATGATGTTTAAAAATATTTAATATCTCAATTTTTTTCTCAAACTTATACCGGTTGAATAAACTGTTTTCAGCCTCGTTAAGATGTATCATTGTGATGGTCCTGCTGTAACCCAAAGGGTATTTTAATCCCAAACGGATAAAAAATTCAGTATCTTCTCCATCAATTCCGGTTTTAAAACCGTTCTCCTTTTTAAAAACGGATTTTTTTACGGCAAAATTACTTGTAAAAAATAAAGCCCTTCCTTTATCGTACCGGTAAAATGGTTTTAATATCGAATATTTTTCCTTTAAGGGTGGCACAACAGGATACGCACGGTTTTTTATTTTAAGCCGGTATGCCGTTGCAAAAAATCCGGCATCGGGAAATTTTTGATATAGCGTATATATTTCCTTCAAATGATTGGGGAGCCAAAAATCATCTGCATCTAAAAAAGCAATTAATTCACTATTAGCATGTTTTGCGCCATTGTTCCGGGCAACGGACACGCCTTGATTTTTTTGAGTGATGATTTTGATTTCCGGTTTATTATATTTCCGGATTATCTCCAATGAGCGGTCAGTCGAACCGTCATCAACAATGATAATTTCAAAATCTTTAAAATCTTGATTTAAAACACTTTCAATGGTTTGTTGAATATATTTTTCTTTATTAAAGAGGGGGATGACAACCGAAATTTTAGGCATCTGATTCTATTTTAATTGACAAAAGTAAAGCAATTTGTATAAATCGAATAAATTTAATGAAGGATTGGGACGCAACAAATGCCATCTGAGAAACGATTCAGTACGTTTATAAATCAAACGGCATAAAAATCCGGATAAAAATTTCCTTATTTTAAAAGCATGAGTTGTGACTTTGATATAATCCTTTGGGAGTAAATTATTGTTAATCAGAAATTTGAATGTTTTTAAAGCGTCTTGTGTTTTATAAATAAAATCGTTATTGGTTTCAAGTCCCAAATGGGTTGCCGGATTATTGTAATGGTGTATTTTTCTGTTATTTTCTTTCAATTTGTATGAAAAAAAAGAGTCTAATCCGTATCTTTTAAGTGGTAACAAATCTTTGGTATCATTTAAAAAGACCCCTTTTTTTATGACGAAAGCCCCGGACAACAGGCTTTTGTATGGCATTTTTAAGCGTTCTTGTAAAGGTTTATTTTCACGGTATTTGCCATATTTCCAACGTAGAGATTTATCTGGTGACGGTAAATTTACGGGAACCGTAATACCCCCGAAATAGACATCCGCCCGGTTATTTTCGAGCGTTTTAATCAGTTTTGAAACAAAAAACCTGCCTGAGGGAAACACATCGGCGTCCATAAACAGAAGCCGGTCATATTTTGCATCTTCCGCTAAACGGTAACGCGTGGCAAGCCGGCCGAAATTTTTTTCATTTATTTTATAAACAACATGAGGTAATTCCTTGATAAGTTTCTGATTGTCAATATGTCGATTGGAAGCATCGTCATAAACTCTGATTTCAAAATCAACACCGGATTTACCGAGTTGTTTGTGCATTTCCCTGACTAGCGGATATACATTGTAATTATATGTAGGAATTAATACCGAAATCATCAGTTAAATTCAAGTTCCGCTTCAAAGAGTTTGCCGTTTTCACATTTAAAGGTAGTAGCCGGGAATTGATAAATCATGGGATAATCGTGTGTTGCCATGATGACGGTTTGTCCGTTTTCGTTAAGTTTAAAAAGTAGATTCATTATTTCGGTAGAGATTTCGGGGTCCAAATTACCGGTCGGTTCGTCGGCTAAAATCAATTCCGGATCATTGAGTAAAGCTCGGGCAATGGATATGCGTTGTTGTTCACCACCTGAAAGTTGATGAGGCATACGGTTTATCTTACCGAGCATACTGACCTGACTTAAAACTTTCTCTATCTGATTTTGTATTTTTTTCTTGTCTTTCCAACCGGTCGCTCGCAAGACAAATTTGAGATTGTCAAAAACACTACGATCGATTAGCAATTGAAAATCTTGAAAAACAATACCGAGTTTTCTTCTCAAATAGGGAATTTGTTTTTTTTTGAGTTTTCGCAAATCAAAATCCACGACAATACCTTCTCCTTTTACCAGTGGTAATTCTCCGTAAAGGGTTTTGAGTAAACTGGTTTTACCGCTTCCGGTCGGACCGATGAGATAATAAAAATTACCTTTTTTGACTTCAAAATTTACATCCGTCAAAACGGGCTTATGGCGTTGAATAATTTGTGCGTTTTTAAGATAGACCAAAATATCCGACATACATCAAAATTTGTTAGTGAATTACAGGTTACGAAGTTACAAAAAAACTTTGTTTTCACTTCATTTTTTTGAAATAATACGCTTGAACCTGATTTTGATTATTTTTGCAATATGAAACAATTTCAAGATACGATAATAGCATTAGCAACGCCGGCCGGAAGTGGGGCTATTGGGGTTATCCGCTTGTCGGGTAAGGATGCTATTGACATTGTCAACCGTTTTTTTCAAAGTAAATTCCGTCAAAAAGATTTACGACAAGTTCAAACTCATACCGTTCATTTGGGTTATATCAAAGACGGAAATACAATTTTAGATGAAGTTTTGGTAAGTGTTTTTAAAAATCCGCAGTCTTATACCGGAGAAAATGTTGTGGAAATTTCCGTTCACGGGTCGCCGTATATCCAACGGCAAATCATTCAATTGTTTTTAAAAAACGGCGTGCGTCATGCCAAAGCCGGCGAATTTACCTTGCGGGCCTTTCTTAACGGCAAAATGGACTTAACCCAAGCCGAAGCCGTTGCCGATTTGATTGCAGCGGATAGTGAAACTTCGCATCAGCTTGCTTTACAACAAATGCGGGGTGGTTTTTCGAGTGAAATAAAAAAATTACGGGATGAATTAATACATTTTGCATCGTTAATCGAATTGGAATTGGATTTTGCCGAAGAAGATGTCGAATTTGCTGACCGCCGGCAGTTTATGGATTTGGTACAACGGCTCAAACAAACGCTTAAACACTTGGTCGATAGTTTTGCAACCGGAAATGTTCTCAAAGAAGGTGTGCCTGTGGCTATTATCGGGGAACCTAATGTGGGTAAATCCACATTGCTCAATGCACTGCTTAACGAAGAAAAGGCCATTGTATCGGATATAGCAGGTACCACACGTGATGTGATTGAAGACGAACTGTTATTGGAAGGCGTCCGGTTTCGTTTTATCGATACGGCCGGTATCCGTGAGGCCCAAGACAAAATAGAACAACTCGGTATCCGTAAAACCTACGAAAAGATTGATGAAGCCAAAGTCGTGATTTTTTTGATAGATGCTTGTGCGTTGAGCAAAACCGCTTCTTGTCATGAGCCGTATCACGAAAAAGTTTTACAAAAAATTGAAACCGAATTGCAAAATATAACCCGGAAATATCCTCATAAAAAAATTATTATTGTAGTCAATAAGATTGATAAAATCGATAATAAAGATTATCAAATTGATACATCCAAATACCTTTTGATTGAAATTTCTGCAAAAAATAAAACCGGTTTGGAACTCCTGAAAGATGAATTGGTGTCACTGGTCAATAAAGGCGTGTTGGACCAAAATGAAGTGTTGGTTTCCAATGCCCGTCATTATCAAGCCCTTAATGAAGCTTTAAAAAGTATCATACAAGTTGAAAAAGGTTTAAAAAATAATTTATCTACCGATTTGTTAAGTATCGATATCCGTGCCGCTTTACATAGTTTGGGTGAAATAACAGGCGACATCACAACAGACGATTTGTTGGATAATATCTTTAAAAATTTTTGTATCGGAAAATGATGAGTTGATGAATTGATTAAAAAAGTAAAAGTTATAAATAAATTATTGGTTCATCAATTTACAAGACGAACTTATGGTATGAAACTATAAGGCAATCATATAAGAACGTAATATTCAATAAAATATAATTATTCATCAATTTAACAATATATATTGTATATTCGTGCTCTAAAAATAATTTCATGAAATACTTAGCTTATATATTTTCTGTCGTTTTTATCTTGACCGCTTGCCAATCGTCGAAAAATGTAATTAAAAAACAGGAAAATGATAATAATAAAGTTAAACAGACGGTAAAAGGAATAACCGAACCTGAGAAACGTGGTTACTGGCAGCAATATGTGCATTATACCATGGACATCGATATGGATGTCAAAAAACATCAATATACCGGAAAACAGAAATTGGTTTATAAAAACAATTCGTATGACACTTTGACCAAGGTATTTTATCATTTATATTGGAATGCCTTTCAACCCGGCAGTGCCATGGATTGGAAATCCCGTACGGTTCCCGACCCTGACCGCAATTTGGATAAAATTATTCATGCTTTAAAACCGGAAGAAACGGGTTTTATCAAAATCAATACTTTGACACAAGACGGAAAGCCGGTATCATATAACGTGGAAGAAACTATTTTGGAAGTGGATTTAAACCAAGCTTTGTTACCCGGACAGAGCACGGAGTTAGATATGAATTATTTGTCACAAATACCCATTGTCATCCGGAGAGCCGGCCATGACAATAAAGAGGGTATCGATTTTTCCATGGCACAATGGTATCCCAAATTATGTGAATACGATCAACGCGGTTGGCATACCGATCCGTATATCGGACGGGAATTTTACGGGGTATGGGGCGATTTTGATGTTACCATTCATATCGATAAAAAATATATGGTTGCCGGAACCGGTTATCTGCAAAATCCCGAGCAAGTCGGAAAAAATTATCCTACGGATAAAGCCTTGAATATTCCTGACGGTGACAAATTAACTTGGCATTTTGTGGCTCCTAACGTACATGATTTTTCTTGGGCGGCAGATCCTGATTATTTACATGATATTTTTCAAGTTAATGACAGTTTAACGTTACACTTTTTCTATCAAAATGATGATAAAATCAAAGATAATTGGAAAAAACTACAACTGGTAGCGGCCCAAACCATGGCATTTTATAACGAATATATCGGTCCTTATCCTTATAAAAAATACAGTGTTATCCAAGCAGGTGATGGCGGTATGGAATACGGTATGTGTACTTTTGTGATGGGTAACCGGTCGTTTAACAGTTTACGTGGCACTGTGCAACACGAAATGGGACACGCTTGGTTTCAATTCAGTTTGGCCAGTAATGAAACCGAATACCCGTGGATGGATGAAGGTTTTACTTCGTTCTTAGAAGATATGGCTAATCTTGTGGTAAATGGAAATAAAGCGGATAATCCTTTTGCAAGGTCATACAGTAGTTATAACTATTTGGTTCATAAACAATTGGAGGAACCTTTATCAACCCATTCCGACCATTATCAAACCAATTTAGCCTATTGGACCGAAGCTTATGATAAAGGAAAGTTGGTTTTGAGTCAATTAGGTTATATTATGGGATTTGATAAACTCGGTAAAACTTTGAAAAATTATTATAAAAATTGGGCGATGAAACATCCCCAACCGGATGATTTTTTCAGTATCGCAGAAAAGACTTCCGGAATGAATCTCAAATGGTTCCAAAACGAGTGGATAAATACCATTCATCATATCGATTATAGTGTCGGGGACATCATTGCCAAAGATGATAAAACCGAAATCCATTTAAAAAAAGAAGGCGCCATGCCGATGCCTTTGGATGTGTTGGTAATTTACAAAGATGATAGTGTCGAGAGTTATTATATTCCGTTGGATTTAATGCGGGGGACAAAAAATAACCCCTTTGCAAGCATACACAGAAAAACTTTAAAAGACTGGCGGTATCCTGTTCCGGAATATAGTTTTACCGTTGACCGGAAAAAAGACGATATCAAATCGGTAATTATAGACCCCTTCGGGTTTATGGCTGATATCAATATAGATAATAATACCGCTTTATTTGAAAAATAAAATTCCAAAAGATACATGACCGGCTTGCGCTATAAATTACCTAGAAAAAGCATTTTAAAACGCAAGCAATTGATTGATGCTTTATTTCAGAGTGGACGGTCAATTGCCGCTTATCCGTTGCGTTTGGTATATTTACCTATGTCCTATCCTGAAGACAGCCGGTTTTTAGTGACTTTTTCAGTTCCTAAAAAAAAGATAAAGAAAGCCGTACATCGCAATCGTATCAAACGTTTGATGCGGGAGAGCTTTCGTTTGCAACAATACGATTTAAACCTGCCGCAAAAAACGCTTTTGATGTGGATTTTCACAGGTAACGACGTGCCAAATTATGAAATTATTTATCAAAAAATGAATCTGATAATCAATGAGATAAACAAAAAATATCATTAAAAGCCGTTAGGTCATCCTATGTATAAGTATTCACTATGAAAAAGCTGTTGAATCTTGAAAACTATAAATTCTTTTCCGTTATTTTAATATAATGCCGTTTCTCGTTTACAGGATAGGGTAGTGGCGGTAGATTTTCCGTTTTTATTTTAACCGTATTTTTAACCGTAATCGTTACCGGCGTTTGATTTTTAACTGTATTTACCCAAAGTTCTACCTTGCCTTTCCAACCGTTTTTGTTTATTTTAATCGTCATATTATTTTGTCCGGGAGCAATCCCGCTCGTGTACCATTTCCATTTACCTTTAAATTTCTGAGTGGAAAGTTTGATTTTTTTACCGGAAATATATACCGATACCTTTGGAAAATCTTTACCGTAATCCGTTCCGGTCAATAAGACGGCTATTTCTCTGACTTGAACCGGATTTTCCAATTGCCAAATGATGTTTTTCTTTGTTTCTTTACGCTTATATGGTATTCCGTTAAATTTTATATTGTTAGTATTTTTAAGCTTGGACAAGTCTTGGAAACGCTTGGTTGTGTTGTTAATTTTCAGATTTTCAACATATTGTGGGTTTAAAAATTTAAATTTTTCGCCTGTTTCGTAAACGGTATATTTGAGTTCTGTATTTTTTGTTTCCAGGTCGAACCGGGCGCCGGCTAACAAAGGTCTTTTTACACTATCTAACGGAAAAACGTGATAAATTACCGTTTCAAAACCGTCAAGCGGGATGGTCAAAATACTGCCGGCACTATAAATTTGCGGTAAAATTTTTCTATAAGGATACACCTGTTCTACAACCAGATTTGTAGCATTTTCATCTATACCGTGTTCCGGTTTCAGGTTTACACGTATGATATCGGTTTCAATTTTTGGATTTCTGGCGGCAATGATGCCATTATGTCCTATAAAATGCATGTAGGCATAACTCTGTCCGGTTACGGGGTTACCACCTTGCATAAAAGTTTGTTCCATGATAGACTGTTTACTATAAGCACATTTGATAGCTTGTGATAAGACGTGCCATTCTTTTCCGGTAAGAATATCCGGAGAAATATAGAGTTCCCACATAGTAACGCCTCTTGCAAAGTAAAGCACGGCATTATTGGTAAACCGGTCGAATGGTTCGCCTTCTTTTGAGATAGCTTCAAGCCGGCCTTTGATAATGCCATGTGTCATTAAATTGGCTACGGGAAACCATAATTTACGCATTTTCAAATCATTATATAATGCGTAATTCCGGTAAGTCATGGCGTTGTCACGTCTATTGAGTGAAGGAACATCTGCAAATGCATAGTCTGCGGCATCCATCCATATTTGATTGGCATATTGAACCCACCACGGACTCAACCATGTACCGGAAGTAATGTTGATATACGCCGATGAATCAATAGCTCTGACGGCTTGACATTTATCTATGACCGATTCCATGACGGCTCTCCGGGAGTAAATTCCTACCGGATGACCATGGTCCGGCTCGGAACAGGCAAATTAGATACCATCCCATTTAAAATACCCTATATGATCGTTTTTGGTAAAATCGGTCACGCGTTTACGAAAAAGTTTACTGTAATTTTTACCTGCCAAACACAGCATGGCCGAACCGTATTTGAACTTGTGTCCGGTAACCTCATAACCGTGTGCCGCTATCCATTTAACTCTTTTCATGGCAAAAGAATACCCGCCAATGGGACCGAACCAAATCCCCAGTCTCGTACCGGTTTTGGCAAGGGTATCCGATATGGGTTTTAAACCGTGTGGAAATTGAGCCGGATTCAGTTGCCAGTCACTTTCGTATATATCCTAACCGTCGTCCAATACAAAGGCGTCGAGATGAATACCGTGTTTTTTTATTCATATTGTCCCGTAGCAATCTGATAATCCGTAATGCATTTTTTTTCATTCATAATACCGGAACTGTCTGTTTTGTTCCGTTTGGTATGCAAAAATGCCGGCGAACGCAAGTCATACCAACTATTATATAATGTATAAGGTTTGGCTGGCGCCACACGTATTTTTTGACATAATCGTAAAACCGGATTATTTCCTTACTTTTGCAAGATAAATCTTTAAGGAAAATGGAACAAATTTTACAAGAGAAAATACAAGAAGCTTTGGAGCAAATTTACGGTTTGAAGATAGATATCCCCGAACTGCAAGCAACCCGTAAAGATTTTGAAGGTGATGTGACTTTGGTAGTTTTCCCGTATGTCAAGCAGTTGAAGAAAAATCCTAAGGAAGTAGCGGAGGCAGTTGGAAATTATCTCAAAGAAAATTTGACGGAAATAGAAGATTTTAATGTCGTGAGCGGTTTTTTAAATCTGGTCATTTCGCCCGGATATTATACCGGTTTTCTCAATCGTATTTATCCCGATGAACATTACGGCTTGACACCTGTTGATACGCATAGGAAATCTTTGATGGTGGAATATTCGTCGCCTAATACCAACAAACCTTTGCATCTGGGACATATCCGTAATAATTTGCTGGGTCACAGTATCAGCGAAATTTTCAAAGCAACTGGAAAGCCGGTTATCAAAACACAAATCATCAACGACCGGGGCATTCATATCTGTAAATCCATGTTGGCGTGGCAAAAATTCGGAAACGGCGAAACGCCCGAAAGCAGCGGCTTAAAAGGGGATCATTTGGTAGGAAAGTATTATGTAAAATTTGACAAGGAATACAAGAAACAAGTTGCGGCATTAATGTCGCAAGGCAAAACGGAAGAGGAAGCTAAAAAAGAAGCGCCTATATTATCGGAAGCCCAAGAGATGCTTCGCAAATGGGAAGCCAAAGACCCCGAGGTGATGGCATTGTGGCAAAAAATGAACGGCTGGGTATATGAGGGATTTAATGAGACTTATAAAAATTTAGGCGTTAGTTTCGATAAAAATTATTACGAAAGTGATACGTATTTACTTGGGAAAAAAGTCGTGGAAGAAGGCTTGAAAAAAGGTATTTTTTATCAAAAACCAGACGGTTCGGTATGGGCGGATTTGTCCGACGAAGGTTTGGACGAGAAACTTCTGTTGCGTGCCGACGGCACATCGGTTTACATCACGCAAGATATCGGAACGGCTATCCGGCGTTTTGAAGATTTTGATATTGATAGTCATATCTATGTCGTTGGAAATGAACAGGATTACCATTTTAAAGTCTTGTTTGTTATCTTAAAAAAATTAGGTTACGAATGGGCGGACCGTTTGTATCATTTGTCTTACGGAATGGTCGAATTACCCCACGGTAAAATGAAATCGCGTGAGGGTACCGTGGTCGATGCCGACGATTTAATGGCGGAAATGACCGATACCGCCAGGGAAATTTCCCGGGAATTAGGAAAACTCGAAGGTTACAGCAACGAAGAGAAAGAACGCCTATACCGGATTATCGGATTGGGCGCATTGAAATATTTTATCTTAAAAGTAGATCCGAAACGGACCATTTTGTTCGATCCGCAAAAGTCTATCGATTTTCAAGGCAACACAGGCCCTTTTATTCAATATACGTATGCCCGTATCCAATCCATATTGCGTAAAGCCGGTGATTTGCCGGATAAACCGTATCAAATCAAAAATTTGCATCCGAAAGAAAAAGAAGTTATAAAGCTTTTGGAAGCTTTTCCACAAGCTATTCAAACGGCAGCCGGACAACAAAATCCGGGAGTAATAGCCAATTATACGTATGATTTGGTCAAACAATACAATAGTTTTTACCAAAGCATCCCGATTTTAACCGCTGAGGATGAAAACGAACGGATTTTCAGGGTAAAATTGTCTAAAAAAACAGGTGATACGATTAAAAATGCGTTTAAATTACTCGGTATAGAAGTGCCGGAGCGGATGTAATAGCGATATGCAAGGTTGAAAAAAACCGGTTGGTCTTATAAATTTGATAAGATTTCCATATCCGGTGGTTGAAAAAAATGTTTTGGAAAAAAATTTAAGTTACATAAGGAAATAAAAAAACAGGATTATAAAATCTATCTTTTCAAACAAATGAAATTTGTAATAAACAAACCCGATACGGAATGGGAAAAAAATCTGACGCCGCAACAGTTTTACATTTTACGGCGTAAGGGGACTGATTTGCCCGGAACTGGCAAATATACTTACCATTTTGAAGAAGGAATTTACCGCTGTGCCGGCTGTGGGGCGCCATTGTTCAAATCGGTAAACAAATATGACAGCCATTGCGGTTGGCCTTCTTTTGATGATGCCATTCCCGGTGCGGTCGTTATGCAACCCGATTACAGCCACAATATGATAAGAACCGAAATTTTGTGTACCACTTGCGGTGGCCACCTCGGGCATATCTTTGACGATGGTCCGCGTGAAACTACCGGAAAACGTTATTGTGTCAATTCTACGTCATTAAAATTTGATAAATCCGGTTTGTAATCTTTCAAAAACATGTCTTATAAACATGCAAACATATCGTTTTCCATTATAGTGCCGGTATATAATCGCCCTGACGAGATAGTGGAATTGTTGGAGAGTTTGAAAGCCCAAACTTTTAAAGATTTTGAAGTGATTGTCGTTGAAGACGGTTCATCGGTTTTATCGGAAAAAGTTTGCAGTGCATATATGGGACCGCTGAATTTAAAATATTTTTATAAGGAAAACACTGGTCCTGGTCCGAGTCGTAACTACGGTATGCAAAGAGCTGCCGGCAATTATTTTATCATTTTGGATTCCGATGTGGTTTTGCCATTGAATTATATGCAAATAGTCCACGATACGCTACGGAAAGATTATACCGATGTTTACGGTGGACCGGACGAAGCGTCTCAAAATTTTTCGCCGGTTCAAAAAGCCATTAATTATGCCATGACTTCGTGGTTGACAACCGGTGGTATCAGAGGCAAAGGAGACAAGCTGGAAAAATTTCATCCGCGTAGTTTCAATATGGGCCTGTCCAAAGAAGTTTTTGAGCAAACCGGTGGTTTTGCAAATCTGCGATACGGCGAAGATATCGATCTGAGTATCCGTATGATGAAAGCCGGCTTTAAAACCCGCTTGATACCTGAGGCTTTTGTGTATCATAAAAGACGTAACAATTGTCGCAGTTTTTTTAATCAAGTCAGGCATTCGGGCGAAGCCCGGATTGTTTTATCCCGTTTACATCCCGGTACTTTAAAACCATTACATTTTTTTCCGGCGGTCTTTGTTTCAGGATTTATATTGAGTATCGTTTTTGCTTTATCTGGGTTTTATTACGGCTTACTTGTATATTTGATATATTTTTTTGTTTTAGTCACTGATGCGACCATTAAATACAAGAAAATTTCCTTGGGTTTTTTGTCTGCATTTGCTTCATTTGTGATGTTGTCTGGTTATGGGACGGGTTTTATAAAAAAGCTTTTCTCATAAATTGGCAATCAATAAATCTTTTTTTATACTTTTGCAAATATGAAATATACCATTGCACAAATAGCAAATTTTTTACAAGGTAGTGTTGATGGAGATGCCGGAGTTGAAATCAACAATTTGGCCAAGATTGAAGAAGCCAAATCGGGTGATATCAGTTTTTTGGCCAATCCCGTTTATACGCCTTATGTTTATACAACCGGCGCTTCCGCTGTTATTGTTCGTAAAGATTTTAAGCCGGAAAAACCTTTGAAAACCAATCTAATACGGGTTGAAGATCCCTATGAAGCATTTTCAAAATTACTGGAATTTTATAATAAAAACCACGATAAAACAGGTATTGAATTGCCTAGTCATATCAGTCAAACGGCACAAATAGGAGATAATGTTTATATTGGAGCTTTCTCTTATATCGGTGAAAATGTTAAGATAGGTAATAATGTCAAAATTTTTCCCGGAACTTTTATAGGCGACGATGTGAGTATTGCCGATGATACATTGATTTTTGCCAATGTCAGTATTTATCACGATACCAAAATAGGAAAGCATGTTACCATTCACAGTGGCACGGTTATAGGTGGTGACGGTTTCGGATTTGTACCGGCAAACGGCAGGGATTTTAAGAAAGTGCCGCAGATAGGTAATGTGATTATTGAAGATTTTGTAGAGATAGGTTCCAACACTTCCATTGACCGGGCAACTATGGGTTCGACTATTGTCAGACGAGGGGTTAAATTAGATAATTTTATACAAGTGGCTCACAATGTGGAAATTGGTGAGAATACGGTGATTGCCGCTTTAACGGGTATTTCCGGTTCTACCAAAATCGGAAAAAATTGTATGATCGGTGGGCAAGTAGGTATTGCCGGACATATAAAAATCGGTAACAATGTTAAAATAGGGGCACAGTCAGGTGTTTCACATAATTTAAAAGATGATGAAATTGTAGTTGGTTCACCGGCTTTGCCAATACGGAATTTTAAGAAATCCAGTATTATTTTTAAAAATTTGGAAGATTTATACAAAAGAATTCAAAAACTAGAAAAAGAAATTAAAAAATACAAAGAAACAAACGAGTCATGACAAAGCAGAAAACAATTAAACAACCTGTGTCCATTGAAGGTGTAGGATTACATACAGGTAAAAAAGTCAAAATGACTTTAAAGCCGGCACCGGAGCATTACGGGTTTAAGTTTGTAAGAGTTGATTTGGAAGGGAAACCTGAAATAGAAGCCAGTGCACATTTGGTATCCAAAACCGAACGGGGTACCGTGCTTGAAAAAAACGGGGTTCAAATTCATACAACGGAACATGTGTTGGCAGCTCTAACAGGAATGGATATCGATAATTGTATGATTGAATTGGATGCTTCCGAGCCGCCTATAAAAGACGGGTCTTCCAAATTTTTTGTCGAAATGATCGAAAAAGCCGGTATCGAAGAACAAAAAGCGGAACGGGAAGAATTTGTAATTAAACAAGTTATTTCTTTTGTCGATCCTGATACGGAAAGTGAACTTTTGATTATGCCGTCAGACCACTTTGAAGTGACTGCCATGGTTGATTTCGGGACCAAAGTGCTCGGTACACAAAATGCTTACCTTAAAAATTTGAAGGATTTTAAAAAAGAAATAGCGCCTGCCAGAACTTTCAGCTTTTTACACGAATTGGAAATGTTGCTCAAAAACGGTCTGATAAAAGGAGGGGATTTGAGCAATGCCATTATCTTTGTCGATAAGGAAATTTCCGATGAAACCAAAGAATTACTCAAAAAATATTTTAAAAAAGATGATTTTGAAGTTAAGCCGAATGGTATTTTAAATAATGTTGATTTGCAATGGCCCAATGAAGCGGCACGTCATAAATTGTTGGATGTTATTGGTGATTTGACCTTGGTGGGAACCAAACTTAGAGGCAAGGTTATTGCCAATAAGCCCGGTCATAAAGTCAATACGGCATTTGCCAAAAAATTACAGAAAATTATTAAAAACGAAAAACGGAACAAAGTTCCGGAATTTGATTTGAACCAACCGCCGTTGATGGATATAGAAAAAATTATGTCCCTTTTACCACATAGGCCGCCGTTTTTGATGATAGACCGTATTTTGGAAATGTCCGATAAGCATGTTGTGGGGATGAAAAACGTGACCATGAACGAAGCCTTTTTTGTCGGTCATTTTCCCGGTTCTCCTATCATGCCGGGGGTATTGCAAGTAGAGGCTATGGCCCAAACAGGTGGTATTTTGGTTTTGAGTACCGTCCCTGACCCTGAAAACTATTTGACTTATTTTATGAAAATGGATAAGGTCAAATTTAAACGGAAAGTCAAGCCCGGTGATACTTTAATTTTTAAAGCCGATTTGATTTCGCCTATTCGTCGTGGTATTTGTCATATGCAAGCTTATGCTTATGCCAACGGTCAGTTGGTGGCAGAGGCTGAAATGATGGCACAAATAGTCAGAAAAGATAAAGATAAATAAAATATATATAATGAATCAACCCTTAGCGTATATTCATCCCGAAGCCAAGATTGCCAAGAATGTGGTCATTGAACCCTTTGTCAGCATTAGTAAAAATGTTGAAATAGGCGAGGGGACATGGATAGGGCCTAATGTTACTATCATGGAAGGGGCCAGGATTGGTAAAAATTGTAAAATTTTCCCCGGGAGTGTAATTGCCGGTGAACCGCAAGATTTGAAATTTGAAGGAGAAGAATCTTTGGCTATTATCGGTGATAATACAACCATCAGAGAAAATGTTACGGTTAATCGCGGAACCAAAGCCAGTGGTAAAACCGTAGTGGGTAATAATTGTTTGTTAATGGCCAATGTGCATGTGGCACACGATTGCCGTGTTGGTGATCGTGTGATTTTGGTCAATAATGTAGCCCTGGCAGGCCATGTCGAAATTGGAGATTGGGCTATACTCGGAGGCTTGTCAGCCGTACATCAATTTGTAAGAATAGGTAAACATGTTATGGTTTCCGGTGGCAGTTTGGTCAGAAAAGATGTTCCGCCTTTTGTAAAAGCTGCCAAAGAACCTTTAAGATACGTAGGGGTAAATTCTACCGGACTTAAACGAAGAGGTTTTTCCCCTGAAAAAATTCAAGAAATTCAATATATTTACCGTTATATTTTTCAAATTATGAAAAATAACAGTGCCGCTATTGAATATATTGAAGCCAATTTGCCTTTTTCAGAGGAGAGAGATGAAATTATTCAATTTATCAGAGATGCCCACGGAGGACGTGGTATTATTAAAGGATATAAACAGGATTAAAATTAAAATAAAAATATAACCATATGGCAACAACCTCAGATATCAAAAAAGGTCTGTGTATTAAACACAATAACGATATTTATAAGATTATCGATTTTTTACATGTTAAACCGGGTAAAGGTCCGGCTTTTGTCAGAACCAAACTCAAAAGTTTGACCACCGGAAAAATTATAGACAATACTTTTTCGGCGGGTCACAAAATAGATGATATCCGGGTCGAAACCCGTAAGTTTCAATATCTTTACAACGACGGAGATACTTATTATTTTATGGATGATGAAACTTACGAACAAATTCAATTGCCCGAAGCAATGATTGATGCGCCACAATTCTTGAAAGAAGGTGAACTTGTAACCATTATTATGAAAGCCGATGATAATACACCTTTGACGTTGGAGATGCCGGCAACCGTTATTATGGAAGTCACACATACCGAACCCGGAGTGAAAGGGAATACAGCTACCAATGCGACCAAACCGGCAACTGTTGAAACGGGAGCCAAAGTAAGAGTGCCCTTGTTTATCAATGAAGGCGATAAAATTAAAATTAATACCGAAACGGGAGAATATCAGGAAAGAGTTAAGTAAGGAAGTGATGAGTTGATAAAATGATGAATTGGTGAAGTTGTATGTAATGTCATTTCGATGGAAGTAGGCACAACGACTGACGAGAAATCTTAATTTTTTATGATGAAGTGAATATAAGATGTTAAGATATTTATAAATTTAAAGTCTGCACTTCGACAGGTTCAGTCACCAAATTGAAAATCTGAAATAAATAAAATCCTCAATTCAAAAACCGGCGATATGGTTTTAAGTAACAAATAAGCATCAAAAAACGTAATATTCCATGAAGCTAAACAAATCCACAATTACTCAAAAAACTGATATAATCCCATATTTTGTTCAAAAAAAATATCCATATTTACGCACTAAAAATTTTAAACAATGAGTGTATTAGTCAATAAAGATTCAAAAATAATCGTTCAAGGATTTACAGGTAGTGAAGGCACCTTTCATGCCCAACAAATGATTGACTACGGAACCAATATTGTCGGGGGGGTGACGCCGGGCAAAGGAGGTCAAGAACATTTGGGTAAACCGGTCTTTAATACGGTCAAAGAAGCCGTAGAAAAAACAGGAGCGGATACCAGTATTGTTTTTGTACCGCCGGCTTTTGCCGCTGACGCAATAAAAGAAGCTGCCGAAGCAGGTATTAAAACAATTATTGCCATTACCGAAGGTATTCCTGTTGCCGATATGGTTAAAGTAATGGACTATATTTCAGATAAAGGCGTAAGATTGGTAGGGCCAAACTGTCCCGGAGTGATTACACCCGGAGAGGCTAAAGTCGGTATTATGCCCGGTTTTGTCTTTAAAAAAGGTAAAATAGGATTGGTATCCAAATCGGGGACTTTAACCTATGAAGCAGCCGACCAAATAGCCAAACAAGGTTTGGGAATAACAACGGCAATAGGTATTGGTGGTGACCCGATTATTGGTACTACGACCAAAGATGCCGTGGAAATGTTTATGAATGACCCTGAAACCGAAGCTATTGTGATGATAGGAGAAATCGGTGGTAATTTGGAAGCCGAAGCAGCCAAATACATCAAAGAAACAGGAAATAAAAAACCTGTTGTGGCATTTATTGCCGGACAAACCGCTCCCAAAGGACGCACAATGGGACATGCCGGCGCTATAGTAGGTGGTAAAAACGATACGGCACAAGCCAAGATGAAAATTTTAAAAGAACACGGTATTCACGTTGTGGAATCTCCTGCCGAAATAGGTAAAAAAGTAGCGGAAGTTCTTTCGTAGATATTCAATGTAACTATTAAAATTTACAGACCTACTAGGTTTCTAAGACCTGGTAGGTCTTGTTATAAGGAACAACTTTTTTGCAAAGGATATTTATAAATGATAATAAAAAATTTTTGGCAAGCCCTTCCCTCAAAAACCAAAGGGTATATTTTTACCATGATTGGGGTTTTGGCTATGTCCAATGTATATATTTTCAGTAAAGCAGCTTTGCAAGAATTGAAATTGCCGCAATTCGGTTTTTATTGGTTTGCTACGGGATTGCTATTGACTTTATTATTGGCTTTTCAACAAAAATCTTTTAAAAAGATAAAAGAATTTTCAAAGCGTGATTTCTTGTTATTAATGATTTTCGGGATGATTGAAATTGCTTCCACGACCTTTTTTTTCTTGTCAATCAAAACAATGCCTAATCCTGCTATTGTCGCTTTTATGGGTAATTTAACACCGGTTTTTGTATTGATTTTAGGTTTTATCATTTTAAAAGAACGTTTTAATAAATTGGAAATAGCGGGCATTCTTTTAACTCTCTCAGCAGCTTTTTTATTGAGTTATAATCCACAGTGGATAAAACCGGAAGACATCTTTATCGATGGTAGTATTTATGTTTTATTATTTGCTTTGTTAGGGGCGACAAGTGCCATTTTAATGAAATTAAATGTTTTAAAATTTACGCCTATTTTATTATCTATTAACCGGATACTTTTCTTGTTTTTGTTTTCTTTTTTTATGATGAAGTGGCAAGGATTATCCTTTGAAATTTCCACTTCGGCTTTAAAGAACGTAATTATCGGCGCGTTTTTGGGGCCTTTTTTGACGGCTACTGCCGGTTTGTATGCTATTAAATACATTGAAGTCAGCCGGAAATCGATTCTATCTTCAACCAAAGGGCTTTTTGTTTTGATAGGTAGTTATTTATATTTTGATAAAATACCCGGCAGATTGCAAGTTATAGGTGGTATTTTATCCATTATCGGTGTTTTTTTAATTATCATTGGCAAACAATTAATGCAAAAAAATCGTAAAAAAATAAAGTTGTAACACAAATTACAAGATTTTTCAATAAAAATTTTTACATTTGCATAGTTTATGATTTGTAACAACGCAAATAAACAATACTGAATTAAATTGGTAACAAATGAAAAATAATCCAAAGATTGTTGATAATGTGCTGGAGCTAATCGGTGATACGCCGTTAGTCAGATTAAACAAAGTAACAGCAGGTTTAACCGGGAATTTTTATGGAAAATTGGAATCTTTTAATCCGGGAGATTCCGTTAAAGACAGAATAGCAAAATATATAATAGACAAAGCGGAAGAAGAAGGGGTTATCAAACCCGGAGGTACTATTATTGAGACGACTTCGGGTAATACGGGATTTAGCTTGGCAATGTTGGGAGCCGTGCGTGGTTATAAAGTAATGTTGGCGGTAAAAGACAAGGCTACCGAAGATAAAATAAATATGCTCCGGACAATGGGAGCCGAAGTTTATGTTTGTCCGTCAGAAGTAGCGGCAGACGACCCGCGTTCCTATTATTCCGTAGCACAGCGTTTGCATGAAGAAAATCCCGGTTCGCTTTATGTCAATCAATATTTTAACGAATTGAATATCAAAGCGCATTACTTTTCTTCCGGCGTTGAAATTTGGGAGCAAACCGAAGGTAAGGTAACTCATGTTATCGCATGTGCCGCTACGGGTGGTACTATTTCCGGAATTGCCCGCTATCTGAAAGAAAAAAATCCAGATATTAAAATTCTAGGCGTTGATGCATACGGCTCGGCTTTGAAAAAATATCATGAAACAGGTATTTTCGATCCTAATGAAATTTATTCCTACCGGATAGAAGGGTTGGGAAAAAATTTAATACCGACCGCAACGGATTTCGAATTGATTGATACTTTTATGAAAGTAACCGATGAAAATGCGGCTTATAAAGCCCGGGAACTGGCTTTGAAAGAAGGTATTTTTGCAGGTTATACCAGTGGCGCCGCATTGGAAGCCGCTCATTTGTACAACAAAGCCGGTTATTTTGATGAAAACAGCCATGTTGTTTTGATTTTCCCGGACCACGGTTCGCGTTATATGGGTAAAATATATAGCGATAAATGGATGATAGCACAAGGCTTTACCAAATTTTTAACTACTGAGAAAAAGAAAGAAGTAGAATATATCAAGTAGAATTTTTTACAAAGTGAAAAAAATGCCGCTTAAAATGATTATCAAGCGGCATTTTTTTTATGGAAAAATTGTCTTATTCCTTAATACCTTCGCTCAAAATTTCGGCAATATCCAATACTTTGACCGATTGTTCTTTGTTGTAAAACTTAACGCCATCGGTAATCATGGTATTGCAAAAAGCACAGGCTGTTGCTATGATTTCCGGCTCTGTTTCAAGTGCTTCCCGGGTTCGCATCACAAAAATTTCTTCTTTTTGAGGTTCTGCTTCTTTAAACATCTGTGCTCCTCCGGCGCCACAACAAACGGCGTTTTCTTTGTGATGGTTCATTTCTTTGATGTCGATTTCCAATTGACGTAAGACATGACGTGGTGCTTCATATTGGCCGTTGTTACGTCCCAAATAGCACGGGTCGTGGTAAGTGATATTGATGCCGTCATATTTGCCGCCTTCCACTTTTAGTTTACTTTCATTTAATAATGATTGTAACAGTTCGGTATGATGAAAGACTTCGTATTGACCGCCTAATTCGGGATATTCGTTTTTAAACGTATTGTAACAATGTGGGCAAGTGGTAACTATTTTTTTGACATTGTAAGCATTCATCACTTCGATGTTCATAGCTGCTTGCATCTGGAATAAAAATTCATTACCGGCACGTTTGGCAGGATCACCGGTACAACTTTCTTCGGTACCAAGAACGGCAAAATCCACGCCGGCTTTTTGTAATAATTTGGTAAAAGCTTTGGTAATTTTTTTGGCTCTATCGTCAAAACTTCCGGCACAGCCAACCCAAAATAAAATTTCGGGTTCTTTGCCTTCGGCGGCCAATTCCGCCATGGTTCTTACTTTGATTTTCTCTGACATAATTTTTATGGTTAATCCGTTAAAAGACGACGGTGTTATCATCTATTCCGCATCAAAAACAAATATAGAAAAATTCTATAAATTTAAAACTGCTATTTTACAAAATGAGTCGTGTAAATTGAAGAGTTTTGGGTCTTTATCGTGATGTTATGCCGTTGTAAGGCATTTGAACAATATTATTCTTTTTCTAATAAATACATTTAGTTAACCTCAATACCATATCAATCATTTTTTATTGACCAAATTATACCTATCAATATATGATATATTCACATCTTACAAATGAATCACTTCATCATAAGCTGCTGCAACAGCTTCCATAACCGCTTCGCTCATGGTCGGATGGGGATGGATGCTTTTGAGCAAAGTATGACCGGTTGCTTCGGCTTTACGTGCGGCAACTATTTCGGCAATCATCTCGGTAACATTCGCCCCAATCATGTGCGCCCCTAGTATTTCATCATATTTTTTATCAATTATTACTTTGACAAAACCGTCCGTATGTCCGGCAGCTTTAGCTTTACCACTGGCAGTGAACGGAAATTTACCGACTCTTACGTCATAACCGGCTTCCAAGGCTTGTTTTTCGGTATAACCGGTTGAAGCAATTTCAGGTGAGGTGTAAATAGCACCGGGAATATTGTTGTAATCAATAGGTTCCGGGTCTAAACCGGTAATTTTTTCGACACATGTAATTCCTTCCGCTGAGGCAACATGTGCCAATGCCGGGGTGTTAATGACATCACCAATGGCATAATAACCGGGTTTGTTGGTACGGTAAAATTCATCTACGACAATTTTGTCTTTTTCTACGGCAATGCCAACCTCTTCCAATCCGATATCTTCAATATTGGATTTGATACCAACGGCTGATAATACAATATCGGCAGACAGTTCTTCTTCACCTTTTTTGGTTTTGACTATGGCTTTAATGCCTTCTCCGGAAGTATCAACGGATACCAATTCGGATTTGGTCATTACTTTTATTTTTGATTTTTTAAACGAACGGGCAAGTTGTCTGGAAACTTCTTCATCTTCCAACGGCACGATTCTGTCCATATATTCTACGATGGTTACTTTTGTTCCAATCGAATTATAAAAATAGGCAAATTCGACCCCGATAGCTCCCGAACCTACGACAATCATGGATTCCGGTTGTTTTTCCAAGGTCATGGCTTGACGGTATCCGATGATTTTTTCACCGTCAATAGGTAAATTGGGTAATTGTCTGGCACGAGCACCGGTCGCTATGATGATATGATCGGCATCAATTACGGATTCCAGCCCGTTTTCGTGAACGATATGCACTTGGTTATTTGGTAAAACTTTTCCATAACCTTTGATGACCATTATTTTGTTTTTCTCCATCAAAAATGAGACACCGTTACTCATACTGTCAGCCACTTCACGGCTACGGGAAATCATTTTTTTAAAATCAGCTTGTGTTTCAACACCGGTTATACCGTAAGTTCCGGCATGTATGATATAATTAAAAACCTGTGCGCTTTTTAACAGGGCTTTGGTTGGAATACAACCCCAATTCAGACAGACGCCTCCCAAATTTTCTTTTTCTATTATGGCTGTTTTTAAACCCAATTGTGCGGCTCTGATAGCAGCCACATATCCGCCGGGACCACTACCCAAAACTATTATATCGTATTTCATCGGTTTGAATTTTTATTGCAAAGTATTATTACAAATTATTAATTGTCATTTTTTTCTCATGTAAAGAATAACGCAACAATTAATAAATTATTTAGCTACGCAAATATAATTATAATATTGAATAATACAGTTGTCAAATATGAACAAAATATTAAAATATTGAGAATTGATATTGACACAATGTGAAAAATGATGTATATTTAATTGAAATAATTTTAAAAAAATTTTTACCATGAAAAATTTTATCTTTTTGAGCTTACTGGGATTATATAGTGTGTTATTTGCACAAAATCCCCAAATTGCGAATAACAGTTTTGAAAACTGGACGGATCATACTTTTAAATCTTTACATGATTATCGTGATTCGGGTGATGAAAATTACGGGATAATTGAACAATTAACCGATGCGGTTCACGGACAATATTCCGTAAAATTGGAAACAAGGTTGCGATACGGAGAACTCGAGACAGGATTTATTATCAATTTTGATGGCGATAGTTTCTCCGGCGGTGTGCCTTACAGTCAGCATGTAGATTCTGTTTGTGGCTACTACAAAGCGCATTTGATTGCCCAAGATTCGGCTTTGTTGGTAGCGTTGTTTAAGAAAAACGGCGGAATTATAGGCGGTAATATTTACAGATTCGGAGCCGGTAGTAATACCAATACGTGGACAAGATTTTGCTATCCAACCAATATGCCTTCTGTGGTCGTTTCCGATACTCTTATGTTTGGAGCTGCCAGTTCCAATGTTGAAACCGGCGGTATGGAGAATGGCAGTTGGATACAATTGGATAGTATCACTTTAAAATCCGGCAATCAGATATTACCTCCTATTACCGATTTCAGTTTTGAAAATTGGGATTCACGTACCGTGTCGTTTCCCGATGATTTTGACAGTAGTCTGAGCTATGAAATAGCTAGTAATCCATTGCCTGTTGAAAAGGTAACCGATGCCACCGACGGTAATTATGCCGTTAAACTGAACACGGTGTTTTCTCAACAATATCAAGATGTGATTGAAGGAGCCGTTACAAACGGAGTTATGAATGATTGGCCTTTTTCGGGCGGTTTGTTTATCGGACAAAGTCAAATTCCCGATCAAGTCAGTTGGGACTACAAAGTGCAAGTTGCAGGTTTTAACAATTATGACCCGAGTATCAGTGTCATTTTTAGAAATAATGGGGTAAGTGTGTCAACTTTCGGTAGAAGTTATTCCAATACCGTTAATATGTATCAACACGAAGTAGTGTCTATCAATCTGAATGTGCCGGCTGATACTTTGCAGTTTGTTGCTTTTTCCGGCGATTTTCTTGGCAACAGTCTATGGGTTGATAATGTGGAACTGCACTATCCGGCCGGTGTGACCGAAAATCTAAATATTCATCAATTAGTTGCTTATCCTGTGCCTGCAAAAGACCGGATTAACTTGGATATTACAGCTATTAAACCGGAAAAGATAACAATTGAATTGTATGATATGAACGGTAAAATGGTATGGCAAAACAAATATCATTTACAAGCCGGAAATAACAAAGTCAGCATCAATACCACTCAATTGCCACCGGGAACTTATCATTTCCGTATGGAAGGAGAACGTAGTTTGTTGACAAGGAAATTTTTGAAATTATAAAAAAAACCGGTGGTAATTGCCACCGGTTTTTTTATGATGCTTTACTGATTTTGTCCAATAGATTTTGAGAGAGTTTTTGTTCTACATATTCTTTATCGACGACTAACTTTTTTCTGTTGGTTCCCGGTAATGCAAACATATCGTCTTTGAGAGTAGCTTCTACCAAGGAACGCAAACCGCGAGCGCCTAATTTGTATTCGATAGACTTATCGACGATATAATCCAAGGCTTCATCTTTGACAATCAATTTGATACCATCCATTTCAAACAATTTTTTATATTGCTTGATTAAGGCGTTTTTTGGTTCGGTTAAGATGCGTTTTAAGGTTTTTCGGTCCAGGCTGTTTAAGTAAGTTAAAACGGGTAAACGCCCTATTATTTCAGGGATTAAGCCATATTTTCGCAAATCTGTGGGAATGGCATATCGCAAAATATTATCTTCGTCGATGTGTTCTTGTTTTTGGGCCTGATAGCCCAAAGGTTTCATATTGATACGTTTACTGATAATCTTATCAAGGCCGGCAAAAGCACCGCCGGCAATAAACAAAATATTTTGTGTATTGACTTTGATAAATTCTTGGTTAGGATGTTTACGACCACCTTGTGGCGGTACATTAACGGTTGTGCCTTCTAATAATTTCAACAAAGCTTGTTGAACGCCTTCACCCGAAACGTCACGTGTAATGGACGGATTATCGCCTTTACGTGCAATTTTGTCAATTTCGTCAATAAAGACAATACCGCGTTCAGCTTTTTCAACATCATAATCGGCAGCTTGTAGCAGACGGGTCAAAATGGTTTCGACGTCTTCGCCTACATAACCGGCCTGGGTCAAAACCGTCGCATCGACAATTGCAAAAGGTACGTCGAGCATTTTGGCAATGGTACGGGCCATTAAGGTTTTTCCCGTTCCGGTCTCGCCTATCATGATGACATTACTTTTTTCTATTTCGACATCATCGCCAGTATCTTTTTGTAGTAAGCGTTTGTAATGATTGTAAACAGCTACGGACAAAGTTTTTTTGGCTTCATCCTGACCTATGACATATTGGTTGAGGTACTCAAAAATATCTTTGGGTTTTTTGAGTTGGTCTAAATCCATAAAATCAACGGGACCGTCATTATCTTCAAATGCCACTTTGGTTATCTCATAGGCTTGCCTGGCACAATCGTCACAGATGAATCCTTCCAACCCCGAAATAAGCATATTTACCATTGATTCGGGACGTCCGCAAAATGAACAATGTTTCTCGGTCATCAATCAATTATTTTTTTCTGATTAGCACTTCGTCTATTAAGCCGTATTTTTGGGCTTCATCGGCACGCATCCAGTAATCCCGGTCGGCATCTTTTTCTATGGTTTTCATTTTTTGACCGGTGTGTTTTGACAGAATTTCGTAAAGTTCTTCTTTTAATTTCAAAATTTCGCGAGCCGTAATTTCAATATCCGATGCTTGACCTTGCACGCCTCCCAAGGGTTGATGAATCATGATTCTGGAATGGGGCAGTGCCGCTCGTTTGCCTTTTTCCCCGGCGGCTAATAAAATGGCTCCCATGGAAGCCGCTAATCCTGTACAAATGGTAGCTACATCGGGGCGGATATATTGCATGGTGTCATAGATACCCAAACCGGCATAAACACTCCCGCCGGGTGAATTGATATAAATTTGGATATCTTTGCTTGAATCCAAACTTTCTAAAAACAATAATTGAGCTTGCAGAATATTGGCAACGTGGTCGTCTATGGCTGTGCCTAAAAATATGATGCGGTCCATCATCAAACGGGAAAATACATCCATTTGGGCTACATTGAGTTGACGCTCTTCAATAATATAAGGCGTCATGCTACTTTCAAAAGCATCAAGTGTTAAGCTGCTGATGCGCTTTTTGTCTTGAGCGAATTTTCTGAAATCTTTACCTAAATTATTCATGTGTATACGGTTATTTGTTTTTGTTTGTAGGATATCCGATGACCGATGCCGGATGTTCTGTCCGATGTCGGGTGTCAGATGTCCGAAGTATTATTCATTTCAATTTATTTTTATCATAGAGTATCACAGAGTTATGCACAGAGTATCACAGTTTTTTTCATTTTCAATTAATACGTAGTAGGCAGTTTGTCGCTTCGGTTACTGAGCTTGTCGAAGTATCCACTTTCCACTATTTATCCATTTTCTCTTATCCAAATAGTTACTTGATACTAGCTACTATATACTTACTTCTTATTCAAGTCCAAAAACTTATAATATCCGATTCGTTTTTTTTGAACCGGCACTTCTTTTTTGTAGAGTTCAATTAATTTTTCTTTTAAAATCCGGTCACTGAAACGGTTAAATTCTTTTTCATTTTTTAAGAGATTTTGAGTGATTTCTTCTATTCTTTCTTCATCATTAATGTCTTGTCCATATTGAAGCATTTGTTGCATTATTAAATTTTTTGCCAGAGTAAAAACTTCATCATAGGTGATATCTATTCCATATTTTTTGACAATAGCATCTTCCAGTAATTGATATTTTAATCCATTTTCGGATTTTTCATATTCTTGTTCGGCTTGTTCTTTGTTCATTTTTTCATTGTCAAATATCATCCAACGGATTAAAAAATCTTTGGGTAGATTGATTTCGGTTGTTTCCAAAAGTTTTTTGGTCACATCATTGAGTAATTGATTATCGGAAATGCCTTCCAATTCTTTTTCAAAATTTTCTTTAATATACTTGCGTAAAGCTTCTTCATCTTCCATTTTATTTTCGCCGTAAATTTTGTCTAAAAGTTTCTTGTTGATTTCAGCAGGTTTGATTTCAAAGATACCTTTAATTTCAAATTGTAAAGGGGTATCCAATTCGTGTACTCTGTCGTGGTCAACATTAAGCGCATGCATCATTTTATGTGGATCTTTAAATAAATCCTTTGATTGTAATTCAACAACATCGCCTTTTTTCTTACCCAGTAGAGTCTTTTGGGCATTGGCGGTTAAATCGGTCATTTTTATAATGGTTTCATTGTTGATATTTTCCGTTTCATTGGTAAAAGTACCTAAAAGTTGGCTGTCTTTTTTGACTTCTTCCAAATTTTCAAAACTACCGTATTGTTCCTTTATCCGGGCAATTTCTTCATCTATTGATTTTTTATCAGCGGTAATTTTATATTGGGTGATGCCTTCTAATTTGGATAAATCCACATCGATTTCAGGAGCTAATGCCAAGTCGTAATTCATTTCGAAATCAGTTCCTTTCAACCAATCTGTTTCTTCTTGGATTTTTGATGGGATAGGGTAGGCTAAAATCTTGATTTTGTTTTCGTTGATGTAATTGTTGAGGGCATTTTGCAATTGATTGTTTACTTCGTCAATAATTAATGCTCGTTCGTATTTTTTCTTAACCAAGCCCATAGGCACTTTGCCTTTACGAAAACCGGGCATTTCCAACTCTTTTCTATATTGTTTTAATTTTTTTTCAACTTTTTCAGCATAATCTTTTTCTTCGATTTTAATATTTAGTTGCGCTGTTTGATTCTCTAAATCTGTTCTTTCAATTTGCATTTCAATAGGGATTTTTAAATGTTTGGCAAAAATAAGGATAATTTACAAATTATTTGAGTTTTATACCAAAAAAAAGCCCGCTAAATAGCGAGCTTTAATGTAGATTTTTACGTTGAATTATGAAAAAAGTGATTCTTTTTTCAATTCTTTGACTAAAACGTAGTAAAAAGCAACACGCATTTTACGATTGATAGCTTTAAATTTGTTGCAGGTACCTTCCAAAGCTTTTTTGATTGTGTCTTGGTCGGTTACACCCAATTTTTTAACAATAAAATTGTCCTCTACTCTTTTGAGTTCTTTTTCATCTCCACAAGAAACCAAAGAGGCATCCGGTAAATAAATAGAAGGTCCTTGTGACTTAGCCACGGCTCTTAAAATAGCGTCATCTGCCTTTACGCCTATTTTGCTTAATTGTTCAGCAGCTTTTGCTACTACATCGTCAAATTTGCTCATAGTGATAAGTTTATTTAGAATTTATAACACAAATCTATAAATAATTTTTTTAATTTCAAAAATTATTTTAAAAACAACGGCTTTTCTTTCATCCAATTGACAACTTCGTGTCCGGTGTCATGAATAATTACTTCATTTTCAATATTTTCTATAACATTGTCGATGTAAAAAGCAATCCGTTCCATATCTTCCTCGAGCAGTCCGCGGGTGGTTACTGCCGGGGTGCCGATCCGGATACCGGAAGTAATAAACGGGGATTTATCGTCAAAAGGTACCATATTTTTATTAACGGTTATGTGTGCTTGTCCCAAAGCATTTTCGGCTTCTTTTCCGGTAACGCCTTTGTTACGCAAGTCTATCAACATCATGTGGTTGTCCGTGCCGCCCGAAATAACATGATAATCCCTCTCAATCAAGGCTTTTGCCAGAGCTTTGGCATTTTTTCTAACTTGTAATATATACTGCATATAGTCATCTTGCAAGGCTTCGTGAAAGGCGACGGCTTTGGCGGCAATGACGTGTTCCAATGGACCGCCTTGCATACCGGGAAATACGGCCGAATTTAAAACGGCTGACATTTTACGGATGTTACCTTTCGGTGTTTTTAAGCCCATTGGATTATCAAAATTTTTACCCATCAATATCATGCCGCCGCGTGGTCCTCGTAAAGTTTTGTGGGTAGTTGTCGTTATGATGTGGGCATAGGGCATAGGGTCGGATAAAATCCCTTTGGCAATCAGACCACTCGGATGTGAGATATCCGCCATCAACAAAGCCCCGACTTCGTCGGCAACTTCTCTGAACTTGGCAAAATCCATATCTCTGGAGTAGGAAGAGGCACCGGCTACAATCAATTTGGGTTTATGTTTCAAAGCCGTATCACGCATCTTGTCGTAATCGATACGACCGGTTTTTTCATCGACGCCATACGAGACGATGTGATACATCTTACCCGAAAAATTAACCGGAGAGCCGTGTGTCAAGTGACCCCCGTGTGATAAGTCAAACCCCATCATGGTATCGCCGGGTTTTAAAACGGCAAAATAAACAGCAGCGTTAGCTTGCGAACCGGAATGGGGTTGCACGTTGACATATTCAGCTCCGAAAAGCTCCTTGGCACGATCAATGGCCAGTTGCTCTACTTGATCTACAATTTCACAACCGCCGTAGTAACGTTTGCCAGGATACCCTTCGGCATATTTGTTGGTTAAGACCGACCCCATGGCTTTTAAAACTTCGTCACTGACGTAGTTCTCGGAAGCTATAAGTTCTAAACCTTCCGTTTGCCGGCGGGTTTCCTTTTGAATTAAATCGAATATTTGTGTGTCTTTTCTCATTAGTTAAAAGTTAAATGTTGAAAGTTAAATGTTCTGTTTTAAAGAATATTTTGAGCTTATATAATTGTTTATTATTTCATACTATTTACTAGCTACTTGCTACTTTTTTCTTCCATCAAAATCAAAGCAAAAACAGCGTAATTGATAATATCCAAATAATTGGCATCAACACCTTCGGAAATACTTGTTTTACCTTTATTTTCTTCTATTTGTTTAACTCTGTATAATTTTTGAATAATCAAATCTGTAATGGAACCGACCCGCATTTCACGCCAAGCTTCTCCGTAATCGTGATTTTTAGCTTCCATTAAAGCTTTGGCTTCCGCTATTTTTTTATCGTATAATTTCAAGGCTTCATCCAATGACATATCGGGTTGTTCGGCAATACCTTTGTCCAATTGTATCAAAGCCATGGCGGCATAGTTTATCAACCCCAAAAATTCCGGGATTTCCCCTTCGTCCACTTTTCGTTCGCCGGTTTCTTGTAAATGTCTGATACGGGATGCTTTGATAAACATTTGGTCGGTAAATGACGGCATCCGTAAGACACGCCAGGCACTTCCGTAATCTTTCATCTTTTTGATAAAAATATCACGTGCTTTTTGTATGACGGCATCATATTGACCGGAAGTTTTTTTCATCCGTTTTGTTTTTTAAAAATTAAAAATCGGCACTTTATCAAAGTTGGTGATAAAGTGCCGTAAATTTCGGATATTTTTTTTGATTGACCAAAACACTCTTTCATTCTTACATTTTCTTAATCACATACGTTACAATGCCCCAAACTGTAAATTCGTTTTCTTCGGTAATTTCGATCGGTTCGAATTCATCATTTGCCGGCATTAAATATACTTTTCCTTTTTCCAGTTTTAATTTTTTAACGGTAAATTCGCCGTCAATAAAACAAACTGCCGTCATATTATTTCGGTATTCGAGTGACCGGTCAATGACCAGAATATCCCCGTCTTCAATACCGGCATCTTTCATGGACATGCCTTTGACACGTCCGTAAAAGGTAGCGGACGGATGTTTAATCAGTTCTTTATTGAGATCCAAAGTCAAATCCATATAATCTTGTGCCGGTGAGGGAAAACCGGCGGAAATACCTTCGTTTACAAATGGTAAATTCAAAGCGGTAGTCGTATCCGCGGTATAAAAATCTATTTGGGGCATGGATTTTAAATGTTTGAGTCTCATGATTTTAATTTTAAGAGAACTGTCCGGTAAAATTATGCTGTTTTAATGAAAATTACAAGATAAAAAGTGAATTTGTCGATTTGTAATATGATAAAAAATTAATTCGAATCCAATGCATTCTAAATATATTATTAAAATAATAATGGAGTTTATAAAAAGCTATCAATTACTTAATTATGAGCAATTTTTCATTTAAATAGGCGTTTTAAAAAATGAGAATGATTAAGTTTGTAAGTGTATCATTAAAATTATCAAATACTTTAAATTCCAATCTCATGAAACGTTCTTTTTTATTTATTTTTATTTTGAGCATTCAAATGCTCTCTTCACAAGTGCTAATCAATTCCGGAAGTTCTTGGAAATATTTAGATGACGGCAGCGACCAAGGTACGGCTTGGTATGGGACATCTTTTAATGACAGTAGTTGGTCATCGGGTGATGCACAACTCGGTTATGGCGATGGAGATGAAGCCACTACCATTTCTTATGGTAGTTCATCAAGCAATAAGCATATTTGTTATTATTTCCGTAAAACATTTAATGTGTCAAATCCTAACGCTGCTACCGGTCTAAAACTTTCTTTACTCCGTGATGACGGTGCCGTGGTTTACATCAATGGTCAGGAAGTTGCCCGTTCCAATATGCCATCCGGTAATATTACTTATACGACAACAGCATCATCAACAGTGTCAAGTTCAGCAGAAAATACATTCAACGAATATAATATCAGTTCTTCGGTTTTGCAATCCGGACAAAACATAATTGCTGTAGAGGTACACCAGCGTAGTGCATCAAGCTCAGATGTCAGTTTTGATTTGAA
>JALVST010000097.1 GCA_027024205.1 Flavobacteriales bacterium
TCAATCAAATCGAAAATCTGACACTTCGACAAGCTCAGTGACCGAATCGAAAATCTGAAATCAATAAAAATCCTCAATTCCTCAATTTATGAAACGAATAATAAGGTTTATAATAACAAGCAATCATCAATAAACGAATTATTCAATGAAGCACAATATTTCCTCAATTCCTCAATTCCTTAAATTAGAAATTAGAAATTAGAAGTTTTAAACAAACATCAAAGAAAAAAATACTCTATGAACCTGAACTTTCAACTTTTAACTTTTAACTAATACAACTAATCATACTTCAAAACTTTAACCGGCGATATTTTACTTATTACTAAAACCGGCAGCAAGAGCATGAATAAAATAACCATTAATACACCGGTATTGAGTAAAATAATATCTTTTAACGTAATAAAAACCGGAGCAGTTCTAACATAATAAGTTTCGGGATTGAGTTTGATAAAACCGAAATGTTTTTGTAAATAAATCAAACCTAAGCCAATGATGTTACCTATCAATAAACCAGTACTTATAATGTATGCCGCTTGAATTAAAAAAATTTGTTGCAATTTCCGGTTTGAACTACCCAGAACTTTCATAATGGCGACAAATTGTCGCTTTTCAAAAATCATCACCAACAGGGTGGTAATCATATTGAGTCCGGCAATGAAAATAATGATGACTAAAATCAATAAAATGTTGAAATCGAACATGTTAAGCCAATTAAATATCAATGGATATTTATCTATAATTGATTCTGTATTCAGTGTTGAAGGGACGCTTTCATATATTTCATGCGTTTTGGAAACTATTTGATCAAAGTCATTTAATATAACTTCAAAACCACCGGTCAGTGTATCTTTCCACTTATAAAGTTTTTGTACCATTTTTAAATCACCGATAATATAAGTTTTGTCAAAATCTTCAAAACCTGAATCGTATATACCGGCAATTTTAAAAACCCGTAACTGCGGTTTTTGAGACCCTTGGCGGAGAAAAAACGTATTGATTTTTTGATGTAATTTCAAATGCAAGCGATCGGCGATGGTTTTAGACAGTATAATACTGTCATTCAAATGTTTACCGAAATACGGTATTTTACCTTTTATCATATAGGGTTTGAACAAATCCCATTGATATAAACTGTCCACTCCTTTTAGTATAATCCCTTCAAAATCTTTCTCTGTACGAATGATACCGCCAATGGTAGCAAATGCTTGAACATTTTTAATGCCGTCAATATTTTTAAATTTAGGGTAAAAATCTTGATGCAGAGATACCGGTTTTAAGGTCAAACCCGACTGATTGGTATCATAATTGCTGATAATAATATGACCGGAAAAAGCCGAAATTTTTTCTCTGATTTTGTGTTGGAGACCAAATCCGGTTGCCATGGAAATCAACATAATAATCACTCCGATCGCTATGGACGTAATGGCGATTTTAATAATCGGGGAAGAAATCTTATTTTTGTGGTCTCCCGGACGTAAAAGGCGTTTGGCAATAAAAAGATTATTATTCAAAATATCGTAAATTTATGCAAGTCAAAAATACATATTTATTAGTTATTGTGCTATTTTTAATCGTTTTTTCGTGCAAAAGTTCATCAAAAGAACCGGATAATCCTTTTTATACGAAAGAACAACTGAAAATTTTACCGGGAGCCTATGATACCAAAGCTTATTTTCCCTTACTCTACAATAAGCGTGTTGCTGTTGTTGGTAATCTAACTTCGGAAATTAACGGAACACATTTGGTTGATACGCTGTTGCACAGCGGTGTGAATGTTATCAAAGTGTTTGCACCGGAACACGGATTTCGCGGGCAAGCTTCTGCCGGAGAGCAAGTCGCTGATTCCAAAGATAAAAAAACAGGTTTACCTATAATTTCACTTTATGGAAAACATAAAAAACCGATGATTAATGATTTGAAAGATGTGGATATAATTGTTTTTGATATTCAAGATGTCGGCGTTCGCTTTTATACATATATTTCCACATTACATTATGTAATGGAAGCCGCCGCAGAACAACATATTCCGGTTATTGTATTAGACCGTCCCAATCCCAATGCCGGTTATATCGACGGGCCGGTTATGGAAGATAAGTATCGTTCTTTTGTGGGCATGCATCCCGTTCCCATTATTTACGGTATGACCATCGGCGAATATGCCCGCATGATAAACGGAGAGCATTGGCTAAAAAACGGTGTGGAAACAAATTTAACCGTTATTCCCATTCAAAATTATACGCATCAATCGGTTTACAGGCTACCGGTTAAACCTTCTCCTAATTTACCTAATTATCAATCGGTTAAATTATATCCGTCCCTTTGTTTATTTGAGGGAACTGACATCAGTGTAGGGCGGGGGACCCCCTTTCCGTTTCAAGTTTACGGTTCGCCTTATTTGCCAAAAAGTGATTTTTCATTTGTCCCGAAACCAAATTCTGCCAGTAAATGGCCTATCCATAAAGGTGAAATCTGTTACGGAAAAGATTTACGTCTGGTTACACCACCGTCTGAATTATATTTGGGTTGGTTGATCAATGCCTACAAATCTTATCCCGATTCTTTGAAGTCAAAATTTTTTAATAAGTTTTTTGTGAAACTGGCCGGTACGGAAAATTTACAAAATGATATAGAAAAAGATGTGCCTACTAAATATATAAAAGCAAAATGGCAACCGGCAATTGATAAGTTTAAATTAATCAGGAAAAAGTATTTATTATATCAATAATTTGTTAAAAATCATAAGATTATAAAAAAGAATATGAAAAAAAGAATTATTACAATCATAGGAATTCTTATAGTAAATGTTGTCACTATAGCACAAAATCCTAAATTAAAAATCGGTTATAACCAAATAACAATACCAATAAATACTGCCTTTAAAATAAGTGTGGAAATAAAAGATGGAAAATTAGAAAATTTTAAATTATTAAATCAAACAAAAGTTGACAAGCCTGCAGATATTATAAATATGTTTGAAAATGTAAAAAAACAAGATATTATTTCTAATGAAATTGAATTTTCATTTTGCTATGGCGATTTTATGGGAGATAAAAACATTGTGTTAATAACAATTAATCATCTTGAAAAACCAATAACTTTCAAAGCGAAAATTAAATATAAAGGAACTCAAAAATATAAAGAAACTTCAATACTGGACAAATATCCGAATGTTCTTTCTATTGAACAATGGCAAGATGAGATAGAATCTATTATTTTATATGATTTTAAAATCGTAAAAAACAAATAATGAGTTATTTATATACAGTATATTATTTGTTATTTATTTTATTTTTATGAAAATATTATTATTAGGCGAATATAGCCGTTTACATAATTCGTTAAAAGAAGGCTTGGAACACCTGGGACACAAAGTTTTGTTGGTCGGGACGGGAGATAATTTTAAGCAATATCCTTCCGATATCGATGTATCCTCCAAATTAAGAGAACGCTTTTTTCAAAACAAATGGTGGTTATCTGTATATTTTTTAACCGGGTATAATCATTTTCAAAAAGATATTTATAAAAATTTATTGAAAATTTTACCGCAATTAAAAGATTATGATATCGTTCAATTAATTAATGAAGACGCTTTTAGAATATATCCTGTTGATGAAATTGCTTTTTATCAAAAAATTTTCCGGCAAAATAAATCGATTTTTTTATCGGCTTGCGGAGAGGATACGCACATTATAAAATACTATGACGAAGGTCATATGAGATATAGCATTTTAGATCCGTTTAAAAAGAATCCGGATTTAAAAAAAGAAGCTTATTATTCGTATAAATATTTGCAACCGGCTTACCGGAAATTACATGAATTTGTCGTTAAAAACGTATCAGGTATCATCCCGTCGGATTTGGATTATGACATCCCTTACCGGTTACATCCCAAATCATTATCTTTGATACCCAATCCGGTTAATGTTGATAAAATACAGTTTAAACCGTTGAAAATCAACGGTAAAATAAATATTTTTTTCGGTATAAACCGGAATAGTTTTTATAAAAAAGGGGCGGACATCATTTTGTCAGCTTTGGCATCAATCAAAGAAAAATATGCCGGTAAAGTAAAGATTATGTCGGTTGAAAATTTGTCATATAACGAGTATATCCGGCAATATGACAATGCTCATATTTTTATTGACCAACTTTATTCGTATGACCAAGGTTTTAATGCATTGGAAGCCATGGCCAACGGAAAATGTGTTTTGACAGGGGCCGAAAAAGAATTCTTTGAACATTACCGCTTGGATTACGAACCGGCAATTAATGTCTTACCCGATAAAACCGACATTATAAAAAAATTATCGGAGCTTATCGAAAATCCTGTCAAAATAATGGAAATCTCGGAAAATGCCCGGCGGTTTATCGAAGAACATCATCACTATATAAATATAGCGCAAAAGTACGTCGATACTTGGAAAAAATTCATTTAAAAGTTTCCAAATAACCTTTATTTACGGAACCGGATTTGTCAAAGTATCAAAAGTCTTTTTACTAATTTCCTTTTCTGTAATCTGCCAAAAATTTTTCCAATCCGATATCGGTTAACGGATGTTTGAGTAAACCCAGAATAGGTTTAAGCGGTGCCGTAACCACGTCGGCTCCTATTTTGGCACATTCGACAATATGCATAGTATGACGCACGGACGCCGCGAGAATTTCCGTTTTAAATCCGAAATTATCGTAAACCAACCGGATATCGGCTATCAAACCCAATCCGTCTTCCGAAATATCATCCAATCGTCCAATAAAAGGAGATACATAAGTAGCACCGGCTTTGGCGGCAAGCAGAGCTTGTCCTACTGAAAAAACCAAAGTACAATTGGTTTTGATGCCTTTTTGACTTAAATATTTTATAGCTTTTATACCCTCTTTTATCATCGGGATTTTAATGACGATATTGGGAGCAATTTTAACCAATTCCTCAGCTTCTTTAATCATACCTTCAAAGTCCGTGGCAATCACTTCGGCACTGACATCGCCGCTGACAATATTACAAATTTGCCTGTAATGATTTATAATATTGTCTTTACCCGTAATGCCTTCTTTGGCCATTAAAGAAGGGTTTGTGGTCACCCCGTCCAAAATACCGAGTTTATTAGCCTCTTTAATATCTGATAAATTTGCCGTATCTATAAAAAATTTCATACATTAAGTTTTTTTTGCAAAGATAGTATTTTAGTTGAAAGTTTATAAAGTTAAAAGTTGAAAGTTGTCAGGCAGGAGCAATTTAGTGGAAGTTATTTTTTAGCCTTGCCAAAAAACCTGTCCAAATCAATTGAAAGTGAAAAAACATGTGAGTAAAAGCCTTCCGAACCGATATTGGTTAAAGCGTAATCAATGGCAATACCTTTATATTTAAAGCCTACTCCGGCATTGGGTTGAAATTTGAGTTGCTTTTTACCAAAAAACTCTTCGTTACGGAAATTATTAACCCCTAACCGGATAAAAGCCAGTTTGTAATACGTAAATTCCAATCCGGCGGCTGGTTCCATACTAATAAAATCACTACTGATAAGACTATGCATTTTATAGAACCGGGCATTAAAATCTATCTCGGCTAACAAATCCAAATTTGGTTTTAAATGAAAATTTCTGGCTGCACCGAATTGCATTTTGGGTAAAGTCAATTCGATATTATTGGGGGCAGATTGATTTTGACCGGGAACGGCTTGTGAGATTTCGGCAAAACGGTCATGATTGACCGACCAATAATTGAATGTGGTAGTAATATCCCGTAACATCAGTCCGAAATGCCATTTTTTTAATTGGTATTGGGCGCCGATATCAAAACCGAAACCGAATCCTCTGGCAAAATCGCCGATATGCCGGTAAATGAGTTTGGCAGTTGCCCCGATAGACATGCCTTTGAAGACATTTTTCCTTCCGGCCGAAAAACTCAACGCATAATCGGCGGCAGAAAAATAAGTGATTCTATCATAGTTAATATTCCCTTGTTCATCAATTAGTTGCGTAGTATTCATGATATTATCCACGCCAAATCGAATCAGTGAAATATTGTAACTTGTCCGGTTATCCAATGAATTGGCGTAAGACAGATAATCATACCGGGCAATATTGGCAAAATAAGCGGCATGCATCAGATTGAGTTGCCGGCTATTGACGGCTGTCAATCCGGCCGGATTCCAATATCCGGCTGTACCGTTTGATATATTGGCCGTTACAGCATTCCCCATGGCCAAACTGCGTGCATCCACGCCGATATTTAAAAATTCGTTGGAGTAGTGGCGGGCGGTTTGAGCCGTCAACCATTGTGAAAGGAAGGTAAAAATTAAAACGATACTTTTTTTCATCTAAAAAAATTAAAAGAACCGGTTAATAACCGATATCTTCGGCTTCTTTATCCAAAACGATTTCTTTGGCAAAATATTTTGTGTCACCAAGCCAGAATATTTTCCAAAAACGTTCGATATAACGGATTTTGACACCCTTTCCTTGATAATCTACCATTTTTTCAATGACTAATTTATCTTTACTTTCAACCGAAAAATTCCACAAGTGGTCTTGTCCCACTCCCGTGCTGAGTTGGCCTTCCCATGTTTTGATGATAATACCTTTGTGACTGAATTTGATCAATTTACCGGCACGCCAACCGTTGCTATACGGCACATAGTAATTAAAAGCATATAAACCGCCGAATATCAATCCGATTATCAAAACAAAATATAATAAAAATTTTTTCATCATTTAAATTATTTAATATCGACAGGAACATTCAAAAGAATATTCCTGTCAAATTTTAATTTAATTTATAATTTTAATCAACTCTATACCAATATTGCGTCCTTCCTAATAAAGAAAAACCGATGTAACCACGGACTTTCAGTTTATTGGGTTCTTCCAATTCGATATAACAACTGTAAGTTTTTGCATTTTTCGGGTCCATAATTTCGCCGTCTTCATACGTATCACCGTCTTTTACCAAATCTTTTAAAATGACCAAACCGATGATGTTTTTATTTTTGTAATCTGTTTCGCAGGTACGACAAATACCGTCTTTGTTTTCATCGGACAGTAATTTAATGATTTTTCCGTAGTATTTATTACCTACTTTATAAATTTCAATAATGGATTTCGGTTTTCCTGTTTCATCGTCTATGGTTTTCCATTTTCCGGTAACATCTTGCGCATTCATAAAATACGCAAATAATATAAAACTTAACAAAAATAACTTTTTCATAATAATGACTTTTTAAATTAATATTTTCAATTTTTATTTTATTTACGGTGAACTATAAAATCAATTCCCATGCCAAATCAGACAACACATATGCAACTTTATCTTTATGAGTCTTTTTTTTTTTTTGAGTTAATTATACAGACACTGACATCGCTAAACGCTTTAACGGTTGGATGTAAAAATACGTAAAATAAAGGAAACAGCAAAAGTAATTTTTTTTCAATTATAATAAATCTTTCAAATAGTTAGAAATCAACATAATACAATTATTTATCAAATTTTTCTATTATTCCGAAACTACGAATAAGATAACAATTATTGAAAAAAGATTATAAATTTTCTTATTCTTTATCTATTTTCATATATTTGACAAGCAAAATCATTAGAAATGAAAAGGTTTTTTACTGTTTTTATCATATTTCTTTCTTTAAATATTTGGTCCCAATCAAAAGTAATCATCGGCGGTGTCGTTTTAGATGAAAAAGATAGAGGCTTGTCCGGGGTGAATATTTATTTGAAAAACGATATCCATAAAGGTATCTCAACCGATAATACAGGTTATTTTGAAATTTCTTTACCGAAAGGAAAATATACATTTATTATCAGTTATTTAGGTTACAAAAAACAGGAAATTCCAGTAGATTTACAAAAAAATAAATATCTACTTATCAAATTGAAACCGGTAAAAAACCGTTTGGATGAATTGGTTATCAGTGTTAAAGAAACTCCCAAAAAAACTTTGCAAAAGATTATCGGTTTGACCAAAATAAAAATGACAGCACTTAAAAATGTGCCAATGCTATTCGGGGAATTGGATGTCTTAAAAGCTGTTCAGATTTTACCCGGTGTAAAATCGGTAGGAGAGGGTAGTAGCGGATTTTCGGTTCATGGTGGCAGTAAGGATCAAAACTTGATTTTACTGGATGGGGCTCCTGTTTATCATCCGTCGCATATTTTGGGTTTTTTCTCGGTTTTTACACCGGACATCATTGATAATCTGAAATTGTATAAAACTTCCATTCCCGCCCGTTTTGGTAACCGGTTGTCATCTATTTTGGAAGTAAAAACCCGTAAAGGCGATAAGGAGTCTTTTCATTTCGGTGGCGGGGCCGGTATTATCGCTTCACAAGTATTTATTGAAGGGCCTCTTCAAAAAAAACGTTCCTCTTTCTTGATATCCGCTCGTAAATCTTATGGTGATATATGGCTACCCTTATTAGAAATCGATGCTGTTAAAGACGTTAAAGCAGGATTTTACGATATCAATTTTAAAACGGATTTCGACTTATCTGAAAATTCCACTTTACAACTTTCGGCCTATACGGGAAGGGATCATTACCATCCTGATCCTAATTTTTTAATGGATTACGGAAATACGGTAGGAGGCATTTATTTTAAGCACCGGTTTAACCAACGATTAAGAGGCAAAACGAGTGTCATTTATAGTAATTACAGTTATCAAATCAGTATTAAAGATAATGTAGATCATGATGATTATGATTTTGATATCGGTTTATCGATTGAAAGTCCGAATTTTAAACAGGATTTTATTTATTATTTAAACGCCAAACACAATTTTAATTTTGGAACTGATGCTTATTTTCATAGTATTAAGCCTGGTACAATCAAAAATGCCCGTCAAGAAACACAATTGATAAAATATCCTGACAGACATGCATCCGAATTAGACTTTTATATTCAACATCAAATAAAATTCAATAAAAACTGGCGTTTGACTTATGGCGTTCGTCAATCCAATTTTTCGCAATTGGGACCCGGCACATTTCATAGATACAATGATTTGGGCGAAACTATCGATACTGTAAAAGCCGGAAAATTTAAAACTGCCAAATCATACAGTAAATGGGCCCCGCATATTGCCCTCAATTGGCAACCGGTAAAAAATTCGGCTGTAAAATTGAGTTACGACCGGACCTATCAATTTTTACATTATTTAATTAATGATGCTGCAACAACCACCCCTACGGATTTGTGGCTTCCGTCCAGTGTAAATCTCAAACCGCAACAATCAGATTCTTACAGCCTGGAATATAATCAAATCATAGGAGAGAAGTTTTTCTTTAGTATAGGAGGCTATTATCGTGATATGCAGAATATTACGGATTATAAAATAGGGACGACCCTCTCTTTGGCCGCTAATATTGAAAGTGATTTATTACAACAAAAAGGTAAAGCTTACGGGCTAGAATTTTTGTTTAAGAAAACCAAGGGAAAATTTACCGGTTCTTTGGCTTATACTTATTCAAAATCGGAAAAAATTCATCCCGAAATCAATCAAGGAAGATGGTATCCTTCTGTTGTGGACAGACCACACGATGTCAATTTATTGATGAATTATAAAATTAACAATCGTTTGGAAGTGTCAACTATGTGGCAATATTACACCGGACGCCCCATTACATATCCGGCAGGAACTTATTTAATAGGAGACCATGTTATTTTGTTTTTTTCCCATCGTAACGCCAACCGCTTACCCGATTATCATCGTTTAGATCTGTCAGTTACTTGGTATAACAAGAATTTCTTAAAAAAAACAGGACGGTCATGGCAATCATATTGGAATTTTTCCATATATAACGTTTATGCCCGTGATAATGCTTTCATGATAAAGTTTAAATATGATGAAAATACGGAAAAAATCAGCGCTTATCAAATTACGTTATTTAAAATTGTTCCGGCCATTTCATATCATTTCAAATTTTAATAGAGTAACAAGAATAAGTATCTCATTGAAAAATATATCAAAATATTAATAATGAACAAACTCAAAATTATCAATGATCCTATTTACGGCTTTGTTAACATCCCGGACGAATTGATCTATGATATTATACAACATCCTTATTTTCAACGATTAAGACGAATTTCTCAAATGGGTTTGTCGTATCTGGTATATCCCGGAGCACATCATACACGCTTTCATCATGCCATAGGCGCTTTGCATTTGATGCAAACTGCCATTAATGTTTTGAAACAAAAAAATATCAAAATAACAAAAGAAGAAGAATTAGCCGCTTTATCTGCCATTTTGCTTCACGATGTCGGTCACGGTCCCTTTTCTCATGCATTAGAATTCAGCATTATCAAAAATATTTCACACGAACAAATCTCACTTGCTATCATGCAAGAACTCAATAAGGAATTTAACGGACAATTGGATTTGACTATCCGGATATTTACCGGAAAATACCATAAGACATTTTTGACGGAATTAATCAGTAGTCAAGTCGATGTGGACAGACTGGATTATTTACGGCGCGATAGTTTTTATTCGGGGGTGATAGAAGGGCAAGTTAATAGCGAACGTCTGATTAAAATGTTGAATGTCAAGGACAACCACCTCGTCATTGATGAAAAAGGAATTTATTCGGTTGAGAAATTTATCATTTCACGCCGTTTGATGTATTGGCAGGTATATTTTCATAAAACCGGTATGATGTTAGAAAAAATTTTAGAAAAAACTTTATGGCGGGTAAAAGAATTGGTACAACAAAATAAAACAGTGTTTTTAGATGATAAATTAACTTATCTGTTTAAAGAAAATCTAAAAAAAATAGACCGGAAATCTTTAGAAATATTTACAGCTTTGGACGATGCCGATATTTGGTATCATCTAAAAAAATGGACTGATAATCAAGATTTTATCTTGTCATATTTGAGTAAAATGATTGTGCATCGCCAGTCTTTAAATAAAATTAAAATTCAAAAAATACCATTTGACGAAAAATACATTAAGTCATTGGAAATCAATGTATTAAATAATTTTCCAATCAATGAAAATGAATTGGATTATGTAATATTTCCGGGTAAATTGACGCATCAGGCATATAATCAAGACAAACAACCGATAAAATTATTGACCAAAAAAGGAGATATTATTGAATTTGCCCAAGCCAGTGATCAACTTAACATACAAGCGCTTTCTGAACCGGTTACCAAATTTTATTTGAGTTATCCTGTACTTGTAAATAATATGTAAATAAATAAAATCTCTTTTAATTATTATAACGTTATTACCAAATTAATTTATTGATTGTTTTTTTGTTGTTTTAACGATTAACATTTGTAATATAATTTATATTATGTTAAATAGAAGTTTTCATAACGTCTCTTTTCTATAAAAAAACGATTAATAGCCTGTTCTTCTCATAAAATTTTAAATTTCAACCTGTCCCTTTCCTATAAAAAGTGTATCAAAACACATCCTATCTTTCAAAAGAATTTTTCGAAAATATAATTCAACAAAAAATTAAAAAACTAATTTCAGATTAACATATTTTTTGTATTTTAGATTTTCATTTTTTTAAATTAAAAAGATTATGAGAAGAATTGCAGAATCCGAATTGGTTTTGAATCCGGACGGTAGTGTCTATCACTTAAATTTACGTCCCGAACATATTGCCAATGACATTATTTTTGTTGGCGATCAAAAACGTGTAGACCGAATTGCTAAACATTTTGATAAAATTGAATTTGAGACACAAAAACGTGAATTTCATACGGTTACAGGATATTATAAAGGAAAAAAATTATCTGTCATGTCCACAGGTATCGGACCTGATAATATCGATATTGTAATGAATGAATTGGATGCACTGGTTAATATAGACTTGGAAAAAAGGGTTGTTAAAAAAAATCATACAACACTAAATATTGTCAGAATCGGCACTTCCGGTTCTCTGCAAGCTGATATTCCCGTAGACAGTTTTGTATTGGGAAAATACGGACTCGGGATGGACGGTTTGCTTCATTATTACGATGCTGTTCACGTCCGGGAACTGGATATGGAAGAAGCTTTTATCAAACATACCGGCTGGCATCCCGATAAAGCCCGTCCGTATATTGTCAAAAACAGTGATTTTCTTGAAAAAATCTTATTGACCGGTGAAGTTTACAGTGGCATTACCGGTACAGCCGGTGGTTTTTTCGGTCCCCAAGGGCGCGTCTTACGACTTTCCCTCTCCGACCCCGGTATGAACAAAAAATTAGACAGCTTTGAATACAATGATGTGAGAATGAGTAATTTGGAAATGGAAACATCTGCTATATACGGACTCGCCAAGCTATTGGGACACAACGCTTGCTCTATGAATGCCATTATTGCCAATCGAGCCAATATGACATTCAGCAAAGATCCGTATGTTCCGATTGAGGGACTGATCAAATACACTTTAGAACGTTTATTGCTGATTTAAAAGCCGTAAAACGTATGAAAATTACACTCCTTGGCACAGGAACCTCCCAAGGCGTTCCGGTAATCGGATGCAAATGTGACGTTTGTCGTTCTACCAAACCAAAAGACAAACGTCTCAGAACCTCGGCCATGCTGGAATGGGACAACAACCGGTATATTATCGATTGCGGCCCCGATTTCAGAATGCAAATGCTTCACGAAGAAGTTAACCGGATTGACGGCATATTTTTTACCCATGAACATGCCGACCATACTGCCGGTTTAGACGATATCAGGCCTTTGTATTTCAGACAAGGCTTCCCTATGCCTATTTACGGATTGCCCCGGGTTATCGATGATTTAAAAAAACGTTTTAACTATATTTTTACCGATGTAAACCGGTATCCCGGTACCCCCCGTGTGGCTGTGAACCTGTTGGAATCGCATAAAACCATCAATATTAGTGGCAAAATTTTGGAACCGCTTCCTGTTTTACACGGACAGCTCTCAATCTTAGGTTATAAAATTGATAATTTAGCATATATAACCGATGCCAAAACTTTACCGGAAAGTACCATTAAAACATTAAAATACATTGACTTGTTGATTGTCAACAGCTTACACCATTCTCCTCACAAAACTCATTTTAATTTGAAAGAAACACTACAAACGATTGAAATTATACAACCAAAGCAAGCCGTTTTAACACATATCAGTCATCACATGGGATTGTATGATGAAATCAGCCGTCAGTTACCTCAAAACGTTACCTTGGGTTATGACGGAATGGTTTTAGAAGTATAATCCGATTAAATGCCTTATATTTGCTGTGAAATATTGAATAATGATAGTTGCCGAAAATTTACATAAAAAATACGGAACACTTGAAGTATTGAAAGGGGTTTCGCTTCATATTAAACAAGGAGAAGTCGTTTCTATCGTAGGCCCGTCCGGTGCTGGAAAAACAACTTTGTTACAATTGGTTGGCACTTTGGACAGACCGAGTAATCATGATTATAAGTTAAAAATCAACGAAAAGGATCTAAAAGTATTGAATGATAAAGAATTATCTAAATTTCGCAATAAAGAAATCGGTTTCATTTTTCAGTTTCACCAATTGTTACCTGAATTTAGCGCTGTTGAAAACGTGACCATACCGGCATTGATTGCCGGACTTTCAAAAACCGAAGCCGAACGGAAAGCTGCCGGATTGCTTGATTTACTGGGTTTATCGGAACGATTGCATCATAAACCCGCTAAATTATCAGGTGGTGAACAACAAAGAGTCGCTGTGGCCCGGGCATTGATAAACAATCCTTCCGTTATCATGGCGGACGAACCGAGTGGCAACCTCGATACCGAAAATGCCAAACAGTTACACAAACTTTTTTTTGAATTGCGGAACCGTTTTAATCAAACTTTTTTAATAGTCACCCACAACGAAGAATTGGCGGATATGTCAGACCGGAAACTATTTATGCGTGACGGACAAATAACCGGATAATCTATGAAATTTGAATATCCCGGCATATTATACAGTTTATTATTATTGTTGATTCCCATCATCATTCATTTGATTCGTTGGAAAAAATTCAAACAACAGATTTTTACCAATGTCGAATTCCTGCAAGATTTGGAGATAAAATCCCGTAAAAGCCGCAAACTCAAAGAATTGTTGGTTCTTTTGAGTCGTTTGTTGGCACTGGCTGCCTTAATCATTGCTTTTGCCAAACCTTATAAAACATCTCAAGCCGAAACTAACCGGATTACAAAAAGCCGGAATATTATTTACTTGGATAATTCACTCAGCATGGACGCTTTAAACGGCAATACCAATCTGTGGCAGGATTTGATACAGGATTTACAACAAAATTTGCTTGATAATACCTCCTATACCCTACTGACCAATAGCGGTATTTACCGGAATGTCAGAAAAGAACATCTCGATGACGTTTTTCAACAAATCCATCTCTCAGGACACATTACAAATCATCGTCAAAATCTCAAAAAAATACAATATCTTGTTGAAAATCAATATAATATTTTAAACAACATATTATATTGCTCCGACATGCAGAATGTTTTTGGTGAAACTTTTAACGATTCTTTATTTTTAAAAACAAATCAATACTATTTTGATGTCAGCCGTTATCCTGATTTACAAAATATCAGCCTTGATACTATTTGGCTCAAAACCAAAACCACAGACAGTTATGAATTCAATCTCAAAATCTCAGCCAATGAATACCGGTTGAAATCCCCAATAAGCATCCGTCAAAACAAAGAAGTGTTATGGCGCGGATTTGTCGATTTTAAAGACAGTTTGCAACAAAATATCCTTGTTCATATTCCTGCCAAACCTGTTTTAGAAGCTGTCGTAAAGATACAAGACAAAGGTTTTCAATTTGACAACCGTCTGTTTTTTACCTTTCACAATGATGTAAAATACAAAATATTGGTTCTAAATAAAACGGTCCCCTCTTACTTGAAAAAAATTTATACCCCTGATGAATTTCAACTCGACTCAATACCTGTAAATAAGTTGAATATCAACGACTTAATAGATTATGATTTACTCGTTTTAACTCAAAGCAAAATAGAAAATCCTTATGCCGGGGTTTTAAAAAAATTTATATCCCGATATGGCAATTTACTCATTTTACCGGCTGATAATGAAGCGGATGCTCTACAAAACCTATTAAACAATTTTAACATACATACGCAAGTAATACGAGATACTACTACGGTTTTTCTTAATCAAATCCATTTCAAACATCCCCTTTTTAAAAATGTTTTTACCAAACATGTGAAGAATTTTGCCTATCCTTTTGTCAAAAATCATTACCGTTTTTCCGGTTCGGGAGAATGGTTGTATAAATTAAGCGACCAAAGTCCGTTTGCCCAAGTTTTTAAACGAAACGGACAAATCTTTGTTATCAATACCCCTATTCAGTCCCAAAATACGGGGTTTGAACAAGCCGCTTCTTTGATTGTCCCTTTGTTTTATCAAATTGGCAAAGCCCGGAGAACCGTGCAAGATTTATATTATTTTACAGGAAAAAAAAATCAATGGGAAATCAAAGTCCATCTGAAACCGGATGAAACAATAAAATTGACTAATGGCCGGGAAACTTTTGTGCCCTATCAAGTCAATCAATACAAACGAATAGCCGTTACAACCGACGATATGCCTACACAAGCGGGAATTTACAGTATAATGTATCAAAACAAAAAATTGGGAAGTATTGCCTTCAATTACAACCGCAAGGAAAACTTAATGAAATATTTAGAAGTGCCTGAAAATAAAAGGGTTCACAAAATAAACAACATTAAATCTTTTGTCACGAAACAACAAGCTTTTTTCAAATCACAAAGTTTGTGGCAATGGTTTTTAGGCTTGGCTCTGCTGTTTTTATTAATTGAAATGTTGTTGATACGGTACTGGAAGTAATTCGAAAAGATATAAACCCAAGCATGAAAATAATTAGTTTGTTCGTTCCATTGAGCATTTTGATTTTAGCATCTTGCACATTAGATGATAAAGAAAATATTGTAACAATTAATAAAAAGTATTCAATATCATTACCGTCATTTTTAATTAATGCCAAAACCATTTTGGAAAAAGATGAACTAAATGAAAATACATCATTACAATATATGAACACTTTGAAAGAATTGTATGTGTTGATTATTGAAGATTCGAAATCAGATTTTCAGCAAACTTTGGTTGAAAATAATCTGAATGATAAATATACTAATGATTTCAAAGGCTATACCGATTTTGTTTTTGATTACTACAAAAAACAAACAAAAATATCACATAAGTTTGCAATATCAGATACATTAATAAATAATAAGCCGGCAAAATTAATTTCCATATCGGGAGAAATCAATGAAGTTAATGTTTTTTATACAATAGGATTAGTTGAAGGTAAAAAGACATATTATCAAATTATAACTTGGACATTAGCCGGATTTGAAAATAAATATAAAGACAGGATGAAAAAAATAATTTATTCATTTAAAGAACTTTAAATTTGAAAAATATTAGAATATATTTACTACCCACTCCAACGGGGTCTCCTGCCCAATGTTAGAAACGACACTTACCAATCAATAATATACGGTCATATTAACTTCTTGTAACTTTCAACGATTACTAAACTTTCATCTGTTTAAAATTTTTATTTTAACATTATGGTCAGATGTAACCCTTGATGATTAAAATAATCATTTTTTTGTGTGTTTAATGATTATTTTAATCATGTCGGTTTCATAATTTCCTTGTATTTTATAGTTTGGTTTTGCAAAATTATAAAAACTTAAAAAAAACTGTTTTTAAAATAGGTTCTCTATTTACTCGTATATTTGATATTATATATAAAAATGTCGTATTTTTGTGGCATAATTTGACAGGTTTATGTTAGACGATTATATTAAAACAGAAGGTAATTTTACCTATTTGGAAAAAGGCGAAGGCACTCCCCTTGTTATTTTGCACGGCATTATGGGGGGATTGAGCAATTTTGACAAGGTAATTCATTATTTTTCAAGATATTATAAAGTTTTGATGCCGGTTTTACCCATTTATACTTTTCCATTATTAAAAACCAGTGTCAAAGGTTTTTCCAAATTTTTAAATGATTTTTTTAGTTATAAAAAGATTGATAAAGCTATATTACTTGGCAATTCGCTAGGGGGCCATGTAGCATTATATTTCACCAATAAAAAACCCGAAAAAGTGTTGGCCTTGATTTTAACCGGCAGTAGCGGGTTGTATGAGAAAAGTCTCGGTGATTCTTATCCGAAACGTAAAAATTACGATTATATCAAGAAAAAAGCCCAAGAAGTATTTCACAATCCGAAGGTGGCTACCAAAGAATTAGTGGATGAAGTATTTGAAATTGTCAACAACCGGATGAAAGTTATCCGGACATTAGCCTTGGCAAAAAGTGCCATTCGTCATAATATGGCTAAAGACTTACCGGATATTAATGTACCGGTATGCTTGATATGGGGCAAAAACGATAAAGTTACACCACCTCATGTCGCCGAAGATTTTCACAAGCTTCTCCCCGACTCCGATTTGTATTGGATTGATCAATGCGGCCATGCCCCTATGATGGAACATCCCGACCAATTTGTCAAAATTATGGCCGAATGGTTGGCCAAACGACAATTAATTGAAAAAAAATAATGTTTAAATATCTTGTAAAACATCCTGAAAAACCTGATAAAAATCCTAAAGCACTTTTAATGTTGCATGGTTTCGGTAGTAATGAAACCGACCTATTTTCAATGGCCTCATATTTACCCGGGAACTTACTGATAATCAGCGCACGAGCACCAATAACCTTGGAATTTGGCGGCTATGCGTGGTACCCCATTTATGTAGAGGCACACGGCAATAAAATCTCTGACAATCAACAAGCCTTTGACAGTCTCTTAAAATTATCACAATTTGTTGATTTTCTACAAGATAAGTATCAAATTAATCCTGAAAACTTTAATTTACTCGGTTTTAGTCAAGGTGCTATTTTAAGTTACGCTTTGGCTCTCAATTACCCTGAAAAAATTAAAAATATTATAGCATTGAGCGGTTATATCAACGAAGATATTATGCCTGTTCAAGAAATTATTGAAAATTATCGGTATTTGAATTTTTTTGTATCACACGGTATATACGATGATATAATTCCTGTGGAAGCAGCCCGTAAAATTCCGCCTTATCTCCAACAACGCCAAATAAAACACCTCTATAAGGAATATTCTATGGGACATGAAGTCTCCTACGATTGTTTGAATGATATGACCGGTTGGGTAAAAGAAAATATATAATAAGCTATTTACCGAACTTACCATATTCAATACCTTCGGAATACGGCACTTTGATATCATTTTCATAAAGTGCATCTTTCAAAACTTTGTGAGCCGTAAAGGTAACTTCCCAATAATCATCCGGTTTTACATAAGGACGTACCATAATCAACAAGCTGTGTGAATCAAAATCGGCAATACCGATTTCTACCGGAGGTTCCTTTAAAACTTTCGGTACTTTATAGATGGCATCTAATAAGATTTTCTTGACATCATCCCAATTTTCTTCATAAGGAATATGAATATCAATTTCCAGACGAATCACGCCTTTTTCGGAATAATTCGTGACGATATCATCGGTAATTTTGGAATTGGGAACGATTAAAACCTTTTTTCCAGGTGTCACTACTTTGGTATTAAATATCATAATTTCCTCTACCCTGCCAAATTTATCTCCCAACTGAATCCAATCACCGACTTTATAAGGTTTTAAAGTTAAAATCAACAAGCCGGAGGCAAAATTTCCCAAACTGCCTTGTAAAGACATCCCGACAGCAAAACCAATTGCCGCCACCAATGCAACTAGACCCGATAAATCGGCTCCCAAAACATTTAAAGCTGTAAAAATAACAACAGCTTTTAAAGAAACGTCAATGATATTTAACAGAAAAGGACGAATATTGTCTGAAATACCTGCTTTAACCATAACTTTCTCTACGGCCTTATGCAACCTCTTAACAATTTTCATCCCAATCCACAAAATTAGTCCGGCTACGATAATCTTAACACCGTAACTGACTATTTTATCAATATCATTCTTATCAAAATGAAACAAATCGTTTAAATATTCCTTCATTTCATATCAAATTTAAAATAGGGCGAAATTAACGATAAAAGAAATGAATAGCAAATAAATTTATAAATTTAACATTGCTAGACAAACTTATCATAAATATCCTTTGTTAAAATATAACAACATATCCGGTTAAACAAAAATTGTAATATTATTAATTTGGACAAGCCCTGCACATTTGTAAAGTATAACATTTGGGGTAATCATAACAAATTTCACAAGATTTTTGTAAATTAGCGAACAACAAATTCAGAATAACAAAAATGAATATAAATACTACGCCTTATAAACCTTCAAATAAAGTCCGTATTGTAACAGCAGCTTCATTATTTGACGGTCACGATGCCGCTATCAATATTATGCGTCGTATTATCCAACGCACGGGAGCCGAAGTTATTCATCTGGGGCACAACCGCAGTGTGGATGAAATTGTCAATGCTGCCATTCAAGAAGATGCTAACGGTATTGCCATAACTTCTTATCAAGGCGGACATATCGAATTTTTAAAATATATGTATGATTTACTCCAAGAACGCGATTCGGGACATATCAAAATTTTTGCCGGCGGAGGCGGTACCATTTTACCGGAAGAAATTGAAGAACTGGAGGCTTATGGTATTACCAAGATTTATTCACCTGATGACGGGATGAAAATGGGTTTGCAAGGTATGATTAACCATTTGATAAAAAGTGCCGATTTTCCTACGGGAAAAGATATCACTGTAAAAAATCCCGATGATCTTAAAGACAAAAACGATAAAAAAATAGCCGAAACCATCTCGGCGGCTGAAAATTTCCCTGATTTACACAAAGATTTATTGGAACAAATCAGAACAAACGCCAAATCAAATAAAATACCCGTTTTAGGAGTTACCGGAACGGGCGGTGCCGGAAAATCCTCATTAGTTGATGAGTTGGTAAGACGTTTTCTTAATGAATTTACCGGCAAAAAAATTGCCATTATTTCGGTTGACCCGACTAAAAAACGAACCGGTGGTGCTTTATTGGGAGACCGTATTCGTATGAATGCTATTAACAATCTGCGTGTATATATGCGTTCCATGGCCACGCGCGCCAGCAATGTATCACTTTCGCCATCTGTTCAAGATGCACTCGATATAGTCAAAAATTCCGAATTCGATTTAATCATCCTCGAAACCTCCGGTATCGGCCAGTCCGATACGCAAATCGTTGATTTTGCCGATGTTAATATGTATGTGATGACGCCCGAATACGGTGCGGCCACCCAACTAGAAAAAATCGATATGCTCGATTATGCCGATATTATTGCTTTAAACAAATTTGATAAACGCGGTGCCCTCGATGCTTTAAAGGATGTCAAAAAACAATACCAACGCAACCATAATCTTTTCGATAAGGAAGTTGATGAAATGCCGGTTTACGGTACCATTGCTTCGCAATTTAATGATCCTGGCGTCAATAAGCTATATAAAGCTCTGATAAATTTAATCAATGAAAAAACCGGAGCAGAATTCGATTCGACTTTTGAAGCTATGGACGAAAATCCCGAGAACCAGTTTATTATTCCCCCTCAAAGAGTCCGTTATTTGTCAGAAATAGTTGAAACAAACCGAAAATACCACGATTGGGCCGACCGACAAGCCGGAATTGCCCAACAATTATACGGGATTTATAAAACCGTTGAAGCACTTTCAACAACACCAAACCTGACCAAACACGGTATTGATGACGAGATTTTAAAAATCTGCAAAAATGAAGCAAAATGGCAAACCATAGCATTATTATTGAAAGAGTTTGACCGTATCAAGATGAATTTGCATCCCGAAAATTGGCAAAAAATCTTAGATTGGCCGGCCAAAGTTCAAAAATATAAAGATGATATCTATACGTTTAAAGTCCGGGGTAAAGAAATAAAAATAGAAACACATACCGAAACGCTTTCGCATTTAAAAATTCCAAAAGTTTCTTTGCCCAAATATGAAGGATGGGGCGATTTATTGAAGTGGCAACTCAAAGAAAATGTCCCCGGAGAATATCCGTATGCCGCCGGCATTTATCCGTTTAAACGTACCGGTGAGGATCCGACACGCATGTTTGCCGGTGAAGGTACCCCCGAACGGACCAACAGGCGTTTTCATTACGTCAGTTTGGGTATGCCGGCTAAACGGCTATCTACGGCTTTTGACAGTGTTACACTTTATGGTAATGATCCCAACGAACGTCCTGATATATACGGAAAAATAGGTAATTCCGGTGTATCTGTGTGCTGTTTGGACGATGCCAAAAAACTTTATTCGGGATTTGATTTATCCGACCCGAAAACTTCCGTTTCCATGACGATCAACGGACCTGCTCCTATGATGCTGGCGTTCTTTATGAATGCCGCTATCGACCAAAATGTTGAGAAATACCTGAATGAAAACAACTTAACACACTTGGTTGAAGCCAAACTCAAAGAAAAATATGACGACAAAGGTTTGGAACGCCCAAAATACCAAGGCGACTTACCCGAAGGTAATGACGGTTTAGGCTTGTTGATGCTCGGCATTACCGGTGACGAAATTCTAGACAAAAAAACTTATGACCTGATTAAATACGACACAATTGCCAAAGTGCGTGGTACCATTCAAGCGGATATCCTCAAAGAAGACCAAGCGCAAAATACCTGTATTTTTTCTACGGAATTTTCACTAAGATTGATGGGCGATATTCAGGAATATTTTATCGAACATAACGTTCGTAATTTTTATTCGGTATCCATTTCGGGTTATCATATCGCCGAAGCCGGTGCTAACCCCATTACACAGTTAGCCTTTACCTTGGCTAACGGTTTTACATATGTAGAATACTATTTGTCACGCGGAATGGACATCAACAAGTTTGCGCCTAACCTGTCCTTCTTCTTTTCCAACGGTATGGATGCCGAATATTCGGTAATAGGCCGAGTTGCCAGACGTATCTGGGCAAAAGCCATGAAAGAAAAATACGGTGCCAATGCCCGCTCACAAATGCTCAAATATCATATCCAAACCAGTGGTCGCAGTTTACATGCCCAAGAAATTGACTTTAATGATATACGGACAACGCTGCAAGCACTGTATGCTATCTATGACAATACCAACTCGTTACATACCAACGCATATGATGAAGCTATCACCACGCCTACCGAAGAAAGTGTTCGCCGGGCAATGGCTATCCAGTTGATTATCAACAAAGAACTTGGTTTGGCAAAGAATGAAAATCCGATTCAAGGCAGTTTTATCATCGAAGAACTTACCGATTTGGTCGAAGAAGCCATTTATGCCGAATTTGACAGGTTGACAGAACGCGGTGGCGTACTCGGCGCTATGGAAACCATGTATCAGCGTAGTAAGATTCAAGAAGAAAGTTTATATTATGAAACTTTGAAACATACCGGTAAATTACCGATTATCGGAGTCAATACGTTTTTAGGTAAAGACGGTGGTAAAATTCAAATACCGGGTGAAGTTATCCGTGCGACCGAAGCCGAAAAACGCCAACAAATCAATACGGTTCGCAATTTGTACAAAACTTATGAAAATGAAGCACCTAAACGCTTACGTAAAGTACAAGAAGCCGCTATCAACAACCGGAATATTTTTGCAGAATTGATGGAAGCCGCCAAAGTCAGCTCGCTGGGACAATTGACCGATGCGCTGTTCTTGGTTGGGGGGCAGTATCGTAGGAATATGTAAATATTAGTTGAAAGTTAAAAGTTAAAAGTTGAAAGTTATTTTAGTGAAAAGTACCAAGTGGAAAGCGGTATAGTGCGAAGTGTGATTTAGTAACAAGTTGCAAGTTTGTAGAGACAAAAAATTTTTCGTCTCTGTGGAAAGAAAAAATTAATTGAAAATGGAACGTAGTGACATCCCGTCTCCACCGTGAGCGGGATTGATAATGGAGAATTGATAATTTTTAAAAACATAATAAAATGAGTGAAGAAAAAAGAAAACCCAAGGTCAAAATGACCGTATCCAACTCTTTTAAAATTTTCATTGCACGGGCTATCAATTCCAATTTTAAAGAAGGGGATATTGATAAGGGATATACGAAAGTGGTCAATAGTGGTCTTGGGGGCTATATCTACTACAAACGTCCGCCCAAAGACATGATGATTTTGGCCATAGTTAAAAAACGGGATTTGCCGGATGATCTTATTAGAAAAGAATTAAAAGAAATCCTGCCTGATTTGATTATTTATGTTTGATTTGGATTCATCAATATCTAAATGTTTGTAAAAATTTCAAAAAACGAACTTAAAAATATCAAACAAGCCTTACCTTTTCTTAATAAACTGATTGAAAGAGACGATAGTATTCTGGAAAACGGTACTTACAAGCTCATTTTCATTAGTGTATTTGACCATTGGCTAAATGATGACTATGATTTGATTTTTGTTGATAATAATTTAGAAGAATTAAATAGCCGAAGACAAAAATTTAAAAACTTTATCACAGAAGTTTATAAACAAACCGAATTATATTCGTGGAAATTTAAAAGACATCATCGTATTTATTTTCAAAAACCGGAATCCTTAAAAGACATCTTAAGAAAATGTAATTTTGAAAACCAATGGTCAGAACAAGGTCAAAGATATAGTTTCTTAATACCTGAATATGATGCTGTCTATCAAGAGGAATTTGATTGGACCAATATTATTTGGTATAGAGAAAGAGGAAAAATTGAACCTTTATTACAAACGGCAAAAAAAGCCGGACTGCATATTTTAGAAAAGCCTGTCCTATGATTTTAAATACACATCTGAAAATAAGCCTCTATAACCCCTTCAGATTTTGTTGGTTTATACTTATGATACTGTTAAGCGGTTTTATGACATTTTTTCTTTATAGCAAAAATGTTTTGACCGGTAATTTTTTGACAGGAAAATTTGTCTTTGGTTTAATGGCAGTAATTTTTTTGACCCTTTCTTTTTATGCACTTTATAAATTCAGAATATTAATTGTTGATAACAACAAAATTATTTCATACTATATGTTTCGATTTCAAAAAAAGATAATCTATTTAAATCAAATTCAAGAATTAGATTTGGAAAATTTTATGGCTTTCAGATCCACTGCCTTTAGAAGAATTATCATTACAAGCAATAACAATATTTTGAAAATTTCAGATTTAGAATTTGACAACTTTGAAAAGCTGATTGATCAAATACTTGATAAAAAAACGAAAGATAAAAAATTAAAAATCGATAAACTAAAAGCCCAATGGAATCTTTCTTTCTTAAATATTGACATTTATCTACTCTATGCTTTAATAATATTTCTTGTCTATGCTTGCATTTGGCATTCTGAAAGTCTTGTTTTAACTTTACCACTATTAATTTGTAGTAGTCTATTCTTGTACCAAGCTACTAAACGAAAATCAGAATACAAAAAAATATTGAATACCGGAAATCATAAATTTTGAAAAAAATATTTTTTTCAAAATCAAAGACATTATCCTACTGAAATCTGCCGTTTTTTTAGTAAATTTGGACGGAATTAAATATAGGAAATTATGTCAGAAAACAACCATAAATTAAGCTTTGAAGATTTTAAGAAAGAAGTTATCAACGACTACCGTTTGGCTAATATTAGCCGTTATATGAGTTTGGACGGCCGTAAAGAAGTTTTGAGCGGCAAAGGTAGTTTCGGAATCTTCGGTGACGGTAAAGAATTGCCACAGATAGCTTGGGCAAAAGTCTTTAAAGATGGTGATTTCCGTTCGGGTTACTACCGTGACCAAACTTTTATGCTTGCCATTGATGCACTGACACCGGAACAATTTTTTGCTGCCATATACGGTCATCCGGACATTAATTTCGAACCTAATTCCGCCGGACGTCAGATGAACAATCACTTCGCTACACACAGTTTGGATGAAAACGGCGAATGGAAAAATCTGATGCAACAAAAAAACAGTAGCTCTGACGTTTCTTCCACTTCGGCACAAATGCCCCGTTTGTTGGGCCTGGCCCAAGCTTCAAAAGTGTACAGAGAATTGGAAAAACTACCCGAAGGAGCCGAAAAATTTACTGATAACGGGAATGAAATAGCATGGGGAACCATCGGTAATGCCAGTACTTCTGAAGGTCATTTTTGGGAAACGATGAATGCTGCCGGTGTCATGCAAGTACCTCTGGTGATGCAAGTTTGGGACGATGATTATGGCATCTCCGTACACGCCAAATACCAAACTACCAAAGAAAGTATTTCGGAAATCATGAAAGGTTTCCAAAGAGATGACAACAAAAACGGATTTGAAATGTTTACGGTCAAAGCTTGGGACTATCCGGCCTTAATAGAAACCTATCAAAAAGCAGAAAAAATAGCCCGTGAAGAACATGTCCCGGTACTCATCCACGTGCAAGAATGCACCCAACCCACAGGACATTCCACTTCCGGTTCACACGAACGTTACAAATCAAAGGAACGCCTGCAATGGGAACAAGATTTTGACGGTATCAAAAAAATGCGTGAATGGTTGATTAACAACGATTTGGCAGATTCAGAAACTTTGGATAATATTGAAAAAGAAGCCAAAAAACTGGTCAAAGAAGCCCGTAAAAAAGCTTGGGCGGACTATACGGCACCTATGAAAGCTGAAAAAATGGAATTGATTCGTATTTTTGACCAAATCATTAAAAAAAGCCGGCACAAAACCGCTGTTTTACAATTACGTAATAAATTGGCACAAAATAAAGAACCCAAACGGGCCGAAATTTTGGAAGTTGCACGCAAATCTTTATGGCAAATACGGGATGAAAATTATCCGGAAAGAAAAGAATTAGCCGGTTGGATAAAAAATTACAAAGACATCAATCAACCGAAATACAGTAAATATCTTTTTAGTGAAGGCGATAAAAAAGCCATTAACGTACAAGCTGTGCCGCCTACTTATGATGATAATGCCCCAATGGTGGACGGTCGTATCGTTTTAAGGGATAATTTTGAAAAACTGTTTGAAAAATATCCCGAATTGCTTGTTTTTGGAGAAGACAGTGGTAAAATTGGTGATGTCAATCAAGGATTGGAAGGGTTGCAAAAAAAATTCGGAGAAGTTCGGGTTTCGGATACCGGCATTCGCGAAGCGACAATTGTAGGGCAAGGTATCGGCTTGGCAATGCGTGGCTTACGACCCATTGCCGAAATTCAATATCTCGATTATATTTTATTCGCTTTACAAACATTAAGCGATGATTTGGCAACGGTACATTACCGTAGTTTCGGACGACAAAAAGCACCGGCAATCATCCGTACGCGCGGACACCGCCTTGAAGGTATCTGGCACTCCGGTTCGCCTATGGGTGGGCTATTGCATTTACTGCGCGGTATCAATATTTTAGTGCCTCGTAACCTGACACAAGCCGCCGGATTTTACAACACCATGCTTGAAAGTGATGAGCCCGCACTCATCGTCGAAAGTTTGAACGGTTACCGGTTAAAAGAAAAGATACCTAACAACCTAGGCGAATTTAAAGTACCTATCGGTAAAGTGGAAATCATGAAAACCGGTAAAGATATCACTTTGGTGTCTTACGGCTCTACACTGCGATTGGTCCAACAAGCAGCACAAGAACTGCAAGATGCCGGTATTGATGCGGAAGTTGTTGATGTTCAATCACTTTTACCCTTTGATTTAGACCACAATATCGTCAAAAGTTTACAAAAAACCAACCGTTTACTCGTCATAGATGAAGATGTTCCCGGTGGGGCTTCGGCTTATATTTTAGATAAAATCCTCAACGAACAAGACGGCTGGAAATACCTTGACAGCAAACCCGAAACTTTGACGGCAAAAGAACACCGCCCGGCTTATGCCAAAGACGGCGACTATTTTTCAAAACCTTCGGTTGAAGATATTTTTGAAAAAGTTTATGAAATTATGAATGAAGCCTATCCGCAAAAGTACCCGGATTTGTTTTAGAGTTTTATTTTAAATATTGAATATCAATAGTTCGTATATTGTTCGCTACGAATGCATGGATGTTCTGTATTAGCTGTAGATTCTAGTTATATTTATTCAATGTGTGAACCAATGTCGCCAGTATATTTTTTAAAAGAATTCGAATCTATTCCTTTTGTTGATAGGATTTCTATTGTAAAAAAATATTTTCCGAATTTATTAGAACTAAAAAAATAAATAAAAATGAAATCCAAAATAAGTATTCTGTTAACATTATTATTTATCACTTGTCAACAAAATAGTAAGTATATTAATTTAAAGGATTCTATCATTTATACGGATAATAAAAATAACATATTTTTAAAAAGAGAAATTTATATTGTGAGTAGGAAAAACAGTGATAAAAAAACTGCATATTTTGATCTTGCTATCTATAAAGATTCAGTAGTAAAATTAAAGGATTTTATAGATGTAAATAGTTTTTATCAAATAAAAAAAGATTCTTTCATAGATAAAAAATATGTGTATATTTTTAACAATTTTCCAAATACTTTTCCTAAAATTGATATATATGATGTTAATGAAGAATGAATATAAAATAATAAATTGAAAATTTAAAAAAAGCACAGTTGGTAACACAGTGTATAGTTAATGGCGGTTAATCGTTGAATTTCAATATATTGCATTTAATCAAAGATAATGCTAAAATGAAAATTGAGAGCTATAAAATCCGCCACTAACCATACACGAAACCGTTGTGCTTCATGCAAGGAAAAAAATGATAAATGAAATTTTGATAGAAAATAAAGATAAATGCCACCGCCAAATAGCACATTTGCAATTCGCACGAGCCAACGCTAAAACCCAAAATTGCAAAAGAGCTATTCCCCCAACCCGCAACCTAAATTGAAATTATGAGTATAGAAAAATATCTTGAACAAGTAAACAAAAGATTTAAATCAGGAATTTCAAAAGAACATTCATATCGTGGCGACCTTGAAACTTTAATACGTGAATTAGTTCCGGAAGTTGAAATAACAAACGAACCTTCAAAAGTTACAGATGCCGGAAACCCCGATTACGTTATTACAAAAGGTAAAATCCCGATTGGCTACATTGAAGCAAAAGATATAGGCAAAGACTTAAATTCAAAAGTTTACAAAGAACAATTTACAAGATATAAAAGGGCGCTTGACAATCTGATAATTACCGATTACATTTGGTTTCAATTTTTTAAAAACGGCGAATTAGTTCATGAAATTAGAATTGCAGAAATTGAAGGTAACAAAATAAAACCATTACCCCAAAATTTTAGACAATTTACAGACCTGATTATTGATTTTTGTTCATACATCGGACAAACCATAAAATCAAGTAAAAAATTGGCTGAAATGATGGCTTCCAAAGCCCGACTATTAAACGATATTTTGGAAAAAGCCATTACTTCTGACGAAGAAACCGAAGAAAACACATCGTTAAGAGACCAATACAAAACCTTCAAAAGTATTCTTATACACGACCTTTCACCAAAGGCGTTTGCCGATATTTACGCTCAAACTTTGGCTTACGGAATGTTTGCCGCAAGATTACACGACAAAACACTTGACGATTTTAGCAGACAAGAAGCAGCAGAACTCATTCCAAAATCAAATCCTTTTTTACGTAAACTTTTCAGTTATGTAGCCGGACCTGATATTGATGAAAGAATTGTTAGAGTTGTTGAAAATTTAGCCGAAGTGTTTAGAGCTACCAATGTGGAGCAACTTTTGAAAAATTTCGGGAAAAGCACCCAAACACAAGACCCGATTATCCATTTTTACGAAACTTTTTTGGCAGAATACGATCCCAAACTACGAAAATCAAGGGGAGTTTGGTATACACCCGAACCGGTTGTCAATTTTATTGTTCGTGCTGTTGATGATATTTTGAAAACTGAATTTGACTTACCGCAAGGAATTGCAGACACAAGCAAGACCAAAATAAAAGTGCCTATCCAAGCCAGCAAAAAAATGGAAGAAAAAGAAGTGCATAAAGTGCAAATTCTTGACCCGGCAACCGGAACAGGAACTTTTTTGGCAGAAGTCATAAAACACATCTACAACAAAAGATTTAAAGCTATGCAAGGCGTTTGGAGTAGTTATGTTGATGAACATTTAATTCCACGCCTGAACGGTTTTGAAATTTTAATGGCTTCTTACTCAATGGCGCATTTAAAATTAGATTTGCTATTGCGTGAAACAGGATTTAAACCAACCAAAAGTCAACGTCTCAATGTATATCTTACAAATTCTCTTGAACCGCACCACCCCGACACTGGAACTTTATTTGCTTCGTGGTTAAGTAAAGAAGCAAATGAAGCCAATCATATCAAACGAGATACGCCGGTAATGGTTGTTATTGGAAATCCGCCTTATAGTGGAATTTCATCAAATAATGGAGAATGGATTAGTAACTTAATTGAAGATTACAAGTATGTTGATGGAAAGCATTTTGGGGAGCGTAAACACTGGCTCAATGATGATTATGTAAAATTTATACGCTATGGACAATATTACATAGAAAAAAATAAAGAAGGTATTTTAGCGTTTATTAATCCACACGGTTTTTTAGACAATCCGACTTTTAGGGGTATGCGTTGGAATTTACTCAAAACATTTGATAAAATTTACACCATAGATTTACATGGCAATGCTAAAAAGAAAGAAACAGCACCTGACGGCAGTGTTGATCAAAATGTGTTTGATATTATGCAAGGAGTATCAATTAACATTTTTATAAAAACAGGAGAAAAAAAATCTAATAAATTAGGGAAAGTTTTTCATTATGATTTATTTGGGAAAAGAGACTTAAAATATAACTTCCTTTCTTACAATTCATTAAAAGACATTGCATTTAAAAAAATTAATTATAACAAACCATATTATTTCTTTGTGCCAAAAGATGAATACGGAAGAAATCAATATGAAAAAGGTTTTAAGGTAAATCATTTATTCCCTAATAATACAAGCGGCATTGTATCTATGGGAGACTCTTTTATTTTAGATAAAAATCCAAATAATTTGTTAGAAAGAATTAAAGATTTTTTGGATAATGATTACACCGAAGAACAATTAAGAAACAAATATAAATTAGGTAAGAATTATGCCAAATGGATTATTGAAAATAAAAAAGAAATATCGCAAATTGAGCTAAAACCAATTAAAATTTCTTATCGTCCTTTTGATGATTACTATACAATCTTTGACAATAAATTATTATGGAGATGGCGCTATAAAACAATGAAACACTTCCTAAATGGTAAAAATATTGGTTTAGTTTTAGCAAGACAATGTGCAAGTGATTGGAGATACATTTTTATTACGAAACTAATTGGAGAATTTAATTTAACAGGAGTAGCAGGACGATATGGAAGTGGCTATTTTTTTCCTATCTACTTATTCCCCGACCAAGCATCCGAAGGTGTGTTTAACCAAGAAAGTATAACCAACAAAGGCAGAAAGCCCAATTTAAATTTAGAAATTGTAAACCAAATAGCTGAAAAAATTAGTTTACAGTTTACACCCGAAAAAGAAGAAACCAAAGGCACTTTTGCCCCGATAGATATTTTAGATTATATCTATGCTATTTTACATTCACCATCTTACCGAGAAAAATACAATGAATTCTTAAAAATAGATTTTCCCCGTGTGCCTTATCCAAAGGATAAAAACACTTTTTGGCAGTTGGTAAAATTAGGCAGTGAATTAAGACAAATTCATTTGTTGGAAAGCCCGAAAGTAGAGAATTTTATCACTTCCTACCCAATTGACGGAGACAATACAATTACAACAAAAATAAGTAAGAAAGATTGGCAAATAATTGATGAAGAAAATCAATTAGGCAGAATTTGGATAAACGAAAAACAATATTTCGATAAAATTCCGGTTGTTGCATGGAATTTTTATATTGGCGGTTATCAACCGGCTCAAAAATGGCTCAAAGACCGTAGGGGTAGAACATTAAATTTTGAAGATATTTTACACTATCAAAAAATAATTGTAGCCCTTACGGAAACTGATAGGATTATGAAAGAAATTGATAAAATTGAATTTGAATAATAAAAAGAAAAAGAATGAAAGCCAACCCTAAAAGTCATACACATTGGCAAGTCGCTCAATGCCAACCGCACAACCCAAACTTGCCAATAAGTATGCCTTTTGCCAACGCTAAAAACGAACCAAATAAAAGGAAAATAAAGCACGAAAGCACAACAATATATATAGCGCATAGCGGGGTTCTCGCCTACTTCAATGTTTAGGCGTATTTGCACCGGAAAATTCATAGAATTTTACTGGTGCAAATAAAAGATAGAAAAATTCTATGAATTTTCCTATCTTTGT
>JALVST010000098.1 GCA_027024205.1 Flavobacteriales bacterium
TACAACCCGGTGAGCAACGCATTGTTAAAATAGCTTGGATGCTTCCCAATGTAGCGGATTATGACGAAATGGCTCCGGATACTTGGCATTTTTGCTTGTTGGTACGTATTGAATCGCCAAATGATGAAATGACGTTTCCCGAAACAACAGATTTACCGGCAAATGTTGCCAATAACAATAATATTGCTTGGAAAAATGTAACAATTATCGATGTAAATCCTAATCAATCCAATAATGTGTTATCCGGATCGGTAGTCGTCGGTAATTGGTCGGATACACCAAAATTATATTATTTGGAATTGGTAAAAGATAACAGTGAATCGGGTAATCCCATATTTGAAGAAGCGGAAGTTAAGCTTAAAATGGGATCCAAATTATATGAAGCTTGGGAACGCGGTGGTAAAATCGCTCAAGAACTGGAAAATACAACAGATGAAAAGAAAAAAATCGTAAAAGGTGATAATGTATTATTGGATAACCTGGCTTTTGATCCGAAAGAATTCGGTGGCTTGACACTGACTTTTAATTTCTTAACGGAAAAAATAACAGACAAAGACCGCTTTAAATACCATTTGATACAACGCGATGCACAAACCGGTGAAATAGTTGGTGGTGAAACTTTTATCATCCGGAAAAAACCGAGACCCATATTCCTTGCCGAAGCACAAGACAAAGAAGCGGATAAAGGTGAAATTGTAACACTAAGTGCCGAAAGCATCAACGAAGCCGCTGTTTACAATTGGTATGATATGCAAGGCAATTTGGTCTACCAAGGTAAAGATATGACGGTTTCGGCAGATATGGCTAAAAAATTCAAATTGGAAGTCATTGCTACAACTGACGGTTTTAAAGATTACAAAGAGGTTGAAATCAAGCTTAAACCAAATAGAATTATCAATTTAACACCAAATCCTGTTTCTAATAACTTGGAAGTCAATTACAAAATTAACGAAGGCTGTTCTGCATATCTGATGGTTATCAACATTTCCGGCAATAACAATGCCGTTGGCAATTATGTTATTGATGTCAATACAGATACCCTCAATATTGATATGTCCGGTTATCCTATCGGTGTTTATTCGGTTGTTTTAGTAACCGACGGACAAATAACCGACGTCAAGGAATTGGTTAAAAATTAAAATTAACCGGTAAACATTAAAAACCGCCCAGCTTTCGGGGGGTTTTTGTTTTTTACTATAAAATATTCATAATCTTTAAAGATTCTTTCACTCATTTCTCTAATTACATTTCCCTTATTATACCCCACAATTTTCCATTATCAATTCTTAATTATCCATTTAAGACGCAAAGTGTCTTAATGCGCTTCATACCAATTATCGCCCACGCCGATATCTACAATCAACGGTACCGGCAATTCAACGACATTTTCCATTTCGGTTTTGATGAGTTTGGATACGGCTTCCAATTCCGGTTCAGGCACTTCAAAAACCAATTCGTCGTGAACTTGCAGGAGCATCCGGGTTTGGTATTTTCCGGATAATTTTTCGTGAATATGTATCATGGCTTTTTTGATAATATCGGCGGCACTGCCTTGCAAGGGGGCGTTTACGGCATTGCGTTCCGCTGCCGAACGAACGACGGCATTACGGGAATGGATGTCTTTTAAGTAGCGACGGCGTTTAAAAATTGTTTCTACATAACCCGATTCACGGGCTTTGTCTATTTGTTGTTTGATATAATCTTTTAATGTTGGATAAGTTTCAAAATACGTATCAATCAATTTTTTAGATTCGGTGCGGCTCAATCCCGTTTGCTGACTCAATCCATGTGCGGACAAGCCGTAAATGATACCGTAATTGACACTTTTGGCATACGACCGTTGTTCTTTGGTTACTTCTTCGAGTGGAATACCAAACACTTTGGCTGCCGTCGCACGGTGGATATCCTCGTCTTGGTCAAAAGCTTTGAGCATTTCAGGGTCGCGGCTGAACGAAGCTATCAAGCGCAATTCGATTTGCGAATAATCGGCAGAAAGCAATTTGTAGCCATCTTCAGCCACAAAAGCTTTACGGATTTCCCTGCCCCAAGAGGTGCGAATAGGGATATTTTGCAAATTCGGATTGGTAGAACTCAAACGCCCCGTAGCCGTAATACCTTGATTGAAATGCGTGTGAATACGGCCGGTCTCAGGATTGATGTATTTGGGTAGTGCATCGACATAAGTTGAAATCAATTTGGTCAAAGACCGCCATTCCAAAATTTTTTGAATAATGGGTTGGTTGTGATATTTTTTGAGCGTCTCTTCCGAAGTGGAATACTGTCCGGTTTTGGTTTTTTTGGGTTTGCTGTCGATTTTGAGTTTTTCAAACAAGATAACCCCCAATTGCTTGGGAGAACCGATATTAAAAGTTTCACCGGCCAGTTCATAAATTTCTTTTTCAAGTTGTTTTACTTCTTTTTCGAGATGTATTTTAATTTTATTTAAAACCTCGGTATCCAATTTGATACCGGCCAGTTCCATATCACCCAACACTTTGATCAAAGGCATTTCTATTTCTTGATACAATGCTTCCGCTCCGGCTTCTTTCAGTTTGGCAGATAAAATATCTTTTAATTGCAGGCTTACATCCGCTTTTTTCAAAGTGTAATCAATCCAGTCTTGACGGCTTGCATTCTTTTTACCGGGTTTAACGAACCGGATATTTAAATAATTTTCAGCTAAAATTTCCAATTCGTTTCGCATTTCGGGATTGAGAATATAGTGCATAATTAAAATATCCGTCAGTTGGCCGTTTAAGGCAATATTGTTGTATTTCAATAGTTTATATTGCTCTTTCAAATCATATCCGATTTTCATTTTATCGTCAGCCGTCCAAAATTCGCGGAATTTCAATAATGTAGTTTGCAAATCATCTTTCAAAGGCACGTGATACATTTTACCGGGATTAAAACCGAGTGCCAAATCGTAATGATTTGTTTGAAAATCAAATGTTTCGGGATACAATGACAAGGCAACTTCCTGTTTTGATTGCAATTTTTCCGTTAGCAATTCCAATGCTTTAGGTGTTTGGATACTTTGATAAAAATGTTCCGGTTGTTGTATGTCCGGTTCAACCGTTCCGGTCATATCATCAAACAAGCCGTATTGTTCCCCGGCTTGAATGGATTGTTTTTGTTGTTGATTTTCAACGAGTTCAGGTCTAAACAAACGATTAAATTGCTCGGCTATACGACGGAATTCCAATTCTTTAAAGATAGCATTGGTTTGTTCGAAATCGGGTGTATCCAAACGGTATTGTTTTTCGTCGAATTCAATTGGGGCATTGGTGTTGATAGTCGCCAGTTTTTTTGAGAGTAAACCGAGTTCTTTGTTGGCTTCTATTTTTTCTTTCATTTTGCCTTTCAGTTGGTCTGTATTGGCCAAGAGATTTTCGAGCGAACCGAATTGTGCAATAAATTTTTTGGCCGTTTTTTCGCCCACACCGGGCAATCCGGGAATATTATCGACACTATCCCCCATCATTCCCAGAAAATCGATAACCTGTTCCGGACGTTCCACACCGAATTTTTCTTTGACTTTATCGATATCCCAAATTTCAATACCGTTACCCATTCGCGAAGGCTTGTAAAGAAAAATATGCTTATCAACCAACTGGGCAAAATCCTTGTCGGCCGTCACCATATACACGTCAAAACCTTCTTTTTCGGCTTGTTTGGCCAACGTCCCTATCAAATCGTCGGCTTCCCAACCTTCCCTTTCGATAACGGGAATGTGCATCGCTTCCAAAATCCGTTTGATATAAGGCACAGCTATCTGAATACCTTCGGGCGTTTCGAGCCGGTTGGCTTTATAGTCTTCGTAAAGTCCCGACCGTTCTTTGGAGCCACCCAAGTCGAAAACAACCGCCAGGTGATCCGGTTTTTCGCGGCGAATCAAATCCATCAAGGTATTGAGAAAACCAAAAATAGCAGAGGTATCCAAACCTTTGGAATTGATACGTGGATTTTTTATAAATGCATAAAAAGCTCTAAAAATCAAGGCATAAGCATCGAGTAAAAAAAGTTTTTTGCGGTTTTGTTCCGGTTTTGAATCTTGTTTTGAAGTTGTCATTTGAAAAATTTTTTAAATGTACACAGATGATAAGGAACCAACATAAGTGTCAAAAATACGAAATTATTTATTTGAAGAAGTGAGAGGTTTCGTCATCCGTACCCCGTCTTATTGGAATGAGAGGTGTAGCATTATAAATTTTTAACAATCAAATCAAGGAAATTTAATCTTCAAAAATAGCAACAACTCTGGCGGGTGCGGCTGAGGCGCCTTCAATTTTTAAAGGAAAAACAGCTACTTTAAATCCGGTAGGCGGCAGTGCATTCAGATTAGTCAATTGTTCCATATGCAGATATTCGTATTCTTGTCCGACCCGATGTGCCGCCCAAAATATGCCGGGATCTTTGTGTTTTTTGGCTTGCTGCACTTGATAACGTAAAGGTAAATCCCAACCCCATTGGTCTATTCCCATAACTTTAATCCCTTGTTTGATAAGCCATTCGGTAGCCGCCGCACTCATCCCCGTACCTTTATTTACATAATCATTTCCGGTTAATTTATCGCGTCCTGTTTTTATCAAAACGATATTCCCGGGTTTCAAGCTTATATTATTTTTAGCTAAATCATTCTGAATATCCGCCACCGTTATTTCTTCAAATTCAGCTTTATGCGTCATATCAATCACTACGCCGTCGCCGTATAACCATTCCAAAGGTACTTGATCTATGGTTTTGGCTTTTTGTCCGGCAACCGTCGGGTGATAATGCCAAGGCGCATCGATGTGTGTCGTAGCGTGAACCCCCATACCTATAATTTTATCATCCGCCCAGCCTTGCCAATCTTTTGGAAAATATTTTTTCTTTAAACCCAAAAAATAACGGATTAAAAACATACTTTTCTTGTGAGGTTTGTGCTTGATTTTGATACGCATAAACCACGGATCATTTTTGTCGTACCTGATGGTTTTAGAAAGGTCTATTATTTTCATCTTAGTTGAAGGTTAAAGGTTAAAAGTTTGTTTAAACTTCGTTAGAAGTTTAGTTTTTTTGATGTTTTTTAATTGTTTTCATAACCGTAGGTCACTGAGTAATCCCGTTTATCATCGGGATTGTGTCGAAGTGACCGGTGCTTGATGTCACAGGGGCTCTACTGTTCAAAAATCACTTTATTCTTTTTGACAATGATTTTTGCTTTTTTGCCGAAAATAATCGTGCGGTTATCAACTACATGACCGGCAGGAAAATTAAAAATCACCGGATAACCCTTATCTTTAACGTGTTTTAAAATCATTTGTTTAACCGTTTCTCCTATATCATCATCGTCTTTTTTGATACCGGTTCCTCCGATAATCAAGCCTTTTAAACGGTCAAAATATCCGGCATTTTTCAAAGCATACAACATCCGGTCGTAACCGTACGAATATTCTCCGGTATCTTCCAAAAAGAGGATTTTTCCAGACGGATTTATCTGAAATCCGGAACCGAGCAAACTAACCAACAAAGAGATATTTCCACCCACAACCACGCCCCGGGCTTTACCCGTAATATTCAGACTGTCCGGTGGTATCTCATAATGCAATTTACGACCTTCAAAAAATTCTTTCAGGCTTTGTATTGCAGCCTGTCTCTCAGGATTGGGGTGTGTTAAACTTATCGGCATAAGGGCATGTACCGATTGAAAACCTTTTTGATGTAATAGACTGTGTAAAACCGTAATATCCGAAAAACCGATGAGCCATTTGGGATATTTTTGAAATTTTGAAAAATCCAAATTGTCAATAATTCTAACACTTCCGTAACCGCCCCGGGCACACCATATAGCCTTTACTCCCGGGTCATTAAAAGCCTGTTGCAAATCTTGAAAACGCAAACTGTCCTTACCGGCAAAAATATTATATTGACTGTAAAGATGCCGTGCATATTTGGGAACATAACCCCAAAGCCGCAAGAGCGAATCAGCTCGTTGCATATAACCTTTCTCTTTGATCACATTGCCGGCAGGCGCAATATACAACACCGTATCACCCGGTTGTAATACCGGCGGGGAAATCCAAGAGTTTACCGGCACCAAATCATCGGCAGGCAAACTTTTGCAAGCAGCCGTCAGAAATACAAACAGGGAAATAAAACAAACAAATACTATGTGTTTCCTGATTATTTCCAGCACGTTATTCCGATAACAATTATTCTATAAAAAATACAAAACGGATATCACAACCGCATATAAAACGGAAGCCACTACAACCCCTTTTAATTGGTCGTTTTCACCTCTACGGTTATATACAAACAAAGGTAAAATGTTGGCCAAAACAGATATGGCAATCACTTGGGTCAATAAATTACCGGCAAGCAATTGTTTATAAGCGACATCTACATCGGTTTTTAAAACCAATTTGCAATACATCCAAAAACCGGCAACAGGCGTAAATAATCCGGTAAGAAATCCTTTAAAAAAATTTATATTCATATATTTTAGTTTAAGGCAAAGTTAATGAATATTTGAGGAATTGCGGATTTTATAGTTTCAAAGAAATTTTTGTATTTTTGATGATGATCTGCAATTTCATACTATAATCCTATCATTAAGTTTGAGGAATTGTTGAGTTACTTTAACAATTTTTGAATAAAAATGGTAATGATTATCTCTGACTAACCTCTTACAACTAACACAGGCACTTTTATTTTGTGTCTGACGGCACTTATAGTTGTTCCGAAAATCAAATCTTTAAACCATTGATGCCCGTGTGAACCCAAAATCAAAACATCTGCATTAAATTTATTGACAATTTCGGGAATAGCTACTTTCGGATTTCCATACCCGATGTTTATTTCGACATTGTATCCGGCTTCTCTGATTTTACCGGCGTAACGTTCCAAAACAAGCCAATCGTTTTTAGCTTCATAATCCGCCGTATATTGGCCGTGATAGATAGCCGGAGCGCTTTCTACGATATGTATCAACAAAAATTGACTGTTGGGCTTACCCAATGCCAAAGCGTGTTGTAAGACCTTATAATCAACCGGCGAAAAATCCAATGCAATGGCAATCCGTTTATATTCGGGTGTCTCAAATGATACATCGATATCTTCGCGCGCATGCAATTTCAAAGCTTTAACCGGTTTTTTGGTCAATAAAGGCATAAAAGTAATATAAAATAAAAGGGTTCCTACAGCCGCTAACATCAATAAAATCAGTAAAATTCCAAACCAACCAGGTTGGTTATTTGATATCCAATCATTTATTTCGCTGACAATTAACCATGAGTTTAAAATGACAATCAATCCGGCAATAATCCAAGCAATAATTTTTGTTTTCAATCCAATGGCAAAATTGCCCAATAAGTTTTTACTACTGACAAAGTGTATCAAGGGAATAACAGCGAAACCTAACTGTAAGCTTAATACTACTTGACTGAAAATCAACAATTTACCTGTATATCCGGTTCCAAACAGCAGAATGATAAACAAAGCGGGCAAAATAGCCAGCAGGCGGGTAAGCATTCGCCGTATCCAAGGTTGAATGCGAAGATTAACAAAACCTTCCATGACAATTTGTCCGGCCAAGGTTCCGGTTATTGTGGAACTTTGTCCGGCGGCAATCAAAGCGACGGCAAATAACAACGGCGCCCAATGCGACCCCAAAAGCGGTTCCAATAATTTATAAGCATCTTGAATTTCCACCACTTGATAAAACCCGGCTTTGTAAAAGGTAGCAGCGGCCAAAATCAATATGGCGGCATTGACCAAAAAAGCCAGATTCAAAGCAATAACACTGTCAATTACATTAAATCTTAAAGCTTCTTTGATATTTTTAACTGACCGTCCGAATTTGCGGGTTTGCACTAAAGACGAATGCAAATACAAGTTATGCGGCATCACCGTAGCACCGAGTATCCCCAATGCAATATATAAAGCTTCGCTGTTGGGAATGGATGGTATAAAACCTTTTAATACTTCACCCGGCGACGGTTTGGCTAAAAACATTTCTATTAAAAACGATAAACCGATTACGGTTATCAAAACCAAAATAAAAGCTTCCATTTTGCGCATCCCTTTGTTGATCAGATACAGCAAAAAGAAAGTATCGAGAAAAGTTAAAACAATACCCCAAACCAGCGGCAAACCGAACAATAAATTTAATCCGATAGCCATCCCGATGACCTCAGCCAAATCAGTAGCGATGATGGCTATTTCAGCCAAAAAATACAAAACGATATTTACCGGCTTAGGATACACTTCACGGCAGGCTTGTGCCAAATCACGTCCGTAAACAATCCCCAGACGTGAACTCAAACTTTGCAATAAAACCGCCATGACATTTGACATCAACAAAACCCAAATCAAAGTATAACCGAACCCGCTACCACCGGCTAAATCTGTTGCCCAATTACCCGGATCCATATACCCGACACTGATCAAATAGGCCGGCCCCATAAAAGCCAAAAGTTTTTTATAGAACCCCTTTTTTTGCAAAGTATCCACACTTTCGTGCACTTCTTCCAAAGATTTATGTGATTCGGATTTCATATTTTTATAATGATTGAAAAACAAATTTAGTATAAATTATTTTATCCCGGATTTTGCACTGACCGGAGCCGTTTTATATAGGTATTTTAAGGGCGGGTAACCTCAATGGAGCGAGAATAGTATGGAATCTGATACAATCTCACACCAGCGAGGGACATTCAATTATGCAATATTTTTTATGCTTTTTCAGCATACAGTAGCCACTCAAAACAACAGGTTTTTTTTGGTTATTTTTAGCTTTTACCACACGATGCAATTGTGCGGGAACGGGGCTTTTATGCCTAAAAAACCTAAATAACATTTTTTGAAAAAAATGAAATTTTATTTGGTTAAGTCATAGTAATCGGGATGATTGATAGACGTGAATTATATAATTCATAAAATAATCTTATGACAAAAATCGGTTTGCATATAAAGTTTTGTTATTTTTGTAACACAATTTTTAATCCATAAAAAATTTATAAAAATGGCAAACATCACATTAAAAGGTACTCCCGTGCATACCATCGGTAATTTACCTGCAAAAGGCTGTCAAGCGCCTGATTTTAAATTAACCGCAACCGATTTAAACAACAAAACATTGGTTGATTTTAAAGGCAGTAAGTTGGTTTTAAACATTTTCCCCAGTTTGGACACACCCACTTGTGCGGCATCGGTCAGACGGTTTAACCAACTGGCAACAGAAATGACAAATACCAAAGTTTTGGCCATCTCCAAAGATTTACCTTTTGCACACAGTCGCTTTTGTACCAGTGAGGGCATAGAAAATGTCATCAATTTATCAGGTTTCAAGTGTAGCGGTTCATTCGGTAAAGATTACGGTGTGGAAATTATAGACGGTCCTTTGGCTGAATTGTATTCAAGAGCCGTGGTAATCATAGATGAAAACGGTCAAGTGGTTTATACCCAACTAGTTCCCGAAATAGTGGATGAACCTGATTACGACGATGTGCTGACTGCCTTAAAATAAATTTAGTTAAGTTTAAAATCATCATGTAAAAAAGTGTCGTATTTTTTGCGGCATTTTTTTTAATAAACAATTTTTTTTACTATTTTTGTTTTAACGAAAAAAGTTTTTATGAAGTTAGAAAAATACATATCCGATTTACTATACCGTTATGATTTAGTGATTATTCCGGGTTTCGGTGGTCTTATTGGCAGACGAAAATCCGCTCGGATAAATAGAGATACGTATATTTTTTCTCCGCCTTACAAAGAATTATCTTTCAACGTACAATTACAACAAAATGACGGTTTGCTGGCTAATTATATCGCCGGTGTTAACGGTATGTCTTATACCGAAAGTTTACAGTCCATAAACCAAACCGTAGAAGAATGGCAAAGGATTTTACAGAAAGAAAAACGATTGAAATTAGACCAAATCGGAATTTTTAACTTGATAAACGATGATAAAATATTATTTTTACCATTAACAACCAAAAATTATTTGACCGATGCTTATGGTCTGACAGCCTTTGTGCATAAACCGGTTACAAGCTTGGTTGTTAAACCTGTTGTTAACAAAACAAAAACCGAAAAAATCAAAAAACCGGCAAAACCTGTTACGGAACAAAATATTGAAATAGAAGCCGAAATCCCGGTTGAAATTTCTACCTCCTTACCGGTTCAAAATAAATCAAACAATAATCAATTTTGGAAATATGCCGCCGTTTTTGTAGCCGGTTTAGGTATATTTACCGCAGGTATCAGTCTGTTGCGTCGTGACAACGGCATTCAAAATGATACCGTATACCAAAAAGCAACTTTTGTCTTAAAACAAGATTTTCCACCTGTTAAAATTATCACCCATAAGTCTGAAAACATCGCTAAACCCGTCATAAAAAAAATACCGGTTGTTCCGGTTGAAAAATATTTTATCATCAGCGGTGCTTTTCGTAACAAAACCAATGCCGAAAAGAAAATTCAAATGCTCAAAAATGCCGGTTATCCTGCCAAAATTGCCGGACGTAACAAATTCGGTTTATGGATGGTAGCCTATCAAGGATTTGCGTCGCATGATAAAGCGGCTCAAACATTAAATAAAATAAAAAAACAAGAACCGGGCGCTTGGATTTATACCAAAAAATAAGATTTTTTTGAAATTTTCCGTCCGTATCTTTATCCTGTTATTTTTATTACTCCTGAGTGCATGGTATGTTTGGGACAGTTCCCGGCGTAACGGATTTAGCTTTATATGTCCCAACCCCGGAGACGTCCGGATTTTTAACAAAGATAACACTTCGGATATCCGTTTACACTATCAAAAATTTTTCAGACAAAAACGCTTCCGTTTTCCCCGTAACAAGGTTTCACAAATTATTCTGCGGCGAAATATTTCGTTTGTCAGTTTTTTGACCGGACAATCATTACCCCAGGAATCCCGGAAAGCATTACAAAATTTTTTAAATAATCCGGAAAATTTTGATTGGCAAGAAAATAATATGTTACATTCACAAGCGGATTACATTCTGTTTTTTTATGATAATAACCGGCAACTTAACGGAAAATTGTGGTTATGCACAACTTGCTCATCCCTCAAAGCCGTTCCTTTTTCGCCAAATATGAAATTCGGACACATCCAAAAAGATAAATGGCCAGTTTTAAAAAAAATTTTAAGGATACATTAATACATTAATTTAATACAAGTAAATGCAAAACAGCTTATTACATTTAAAAAAAAGAAAATTTTTATAAAAATTAACTAGGAAATTAGTTTTAACGAAATATTTAGTTTATATTTGTGTTATCAATATTAGTTGAAAGTTTGTAATGTTATAATGTTTGTAAAGTTTTTTGACATTCAACTACTTGGTAAACTTAGCGAAGGCCGATGAGTAAATAATCTAATTTCCTTAATAAACTGAAATGAAAAAACTTTTAATTATCATATTGCTGTTAATGCTTGGAAAATCACAGGCGCAAAACAATTGTCATATTAAAGATTATTGGCAAAGGATGTTTGTATTAGACACGAGTGTTTATAAACAAAAGGTCAATTATTTTATTGATGTTAAACGTTTACCGGAAAATCATAAATGCGCTTCAAAAATTAATCCCCATTTTTTAGAGTTGGATTATATTAG
>JALVST010000099.1 GCA_027024205.1 Flavobacteriales bacterium
TAAAAAAGACCAAAACAGTTTTGAACTGACGACCGAAGAGCAGTTTACCTATTCCCCCGAAGGCCGTTTGATGCACCACCAACACCGCATTGGCAACGAACCTTATGAAAACATCAGTGTCAACACTCACCTGTTTTCCTCATTTTAACACCCAAAACCAAATAAATCAGCTAAATTTCTTTGTTCTTGTGTTAAAATAAGAGGTTTTCGCATTCTTTCGTTGCTGTTTGGTATCTTAATTTGTATTTCATAAATACTTTCTGCAATTTCTATTGCTCTTTCAGGACTTATTTTGGCGTTTTTTTCTTTAAGTTGACGTTCCAGCTCTTTATAAACTTTGTATGCTACAAAATTTATTGTATATGTGCTTCAATCCTTCTTTGCAATCGATGATATATTGGTCTTATTTTTAAGTCGTATTTAGATATTCTAAATGCCTTTTCTATTTTCCAAAGATGATTGTAATTTTCTATTATTTCATCTTTTGTTAGATTTGAATTAGTGATATAACCTTTTAATCCATCCCATTTTGAATCTGCCTCAAATTTTTCATGATTAATACTAATTTTAACTTCTCCTTCCAATTTTAGATACTTATTGTAACCTCTATTATTAATATTCGCTTTGGTTAATTTACCACTATTTAATTTCTTTTCCAGTCGTTTTAAACCCCTTTCTCTGTTATGACAGTCTTTTTTTGCTCTTTTGTCTGAATAACTAATAATAAGACGTAAATTGTCATCTTTAATAATTACTTCACTTTCTCCATTCTTTAAATTTAAGGATAATATTTTTTCTTTTATCTCTTTGTTTTCATTCTTAATTCTTGCTCCTAGAATAAATTCATATCCTTTTTCTTGTAATTCATTAATATTTTGATTTGACAACAGTCCACTATCAGCAACAATAACCAGTTTTTTTAATTGATATTTTTCTTTAAAAGTGTCGATGACCGGTAACATGGTATGTCCTTCAAACTTATTGCCTTCAAATATCTCAAATGCAAACGGATAGCCATCTATACTAACCAATAATCCTAAAATTATTTGAGGATTTTGATGCTTTCCCTCCTTTGAAAAACCTTTTTTTCTTATCTCATCTTCATCATCTATTTGAAAATAAAGTGTTGTTACATCATAAAAAACGATACTAATTACACCATCTAATATTTTTAATGTATGATTATAACTTATTTGTTGTATTTGTACTTTATGTTCCTTGTATAATTTGTTTAAATATCTATATATTTTATCTTCATTCCAGTCTATATGCGCATATCGTCTTAAATATTCGGTTGTTTTTAGTTTGCTCTTTGGAAATGCTATTCTATAAATTGTCAACTGTCTAAAAATCTCACTTTTTATTGCATTAAATCCTATTTCATCAAACAACTTACCCAGTAATAGTTCTAAACCTATTAAACGTAATTGCTCAATGGATGAAAAAAATTGTTCTATTTGTGTTTTAGTATTACTAAAATCTAATTCTCGTATTCCTAATTTCTCATTAATCCATTTTTTCCCTTTTGCTATTAGTTCTTTAATCTCGCCATCATCAAAGGAACTTCCTATATTTTTTAAAACTTTATATTTTTTTGAACTCTTATCAATTACCTGAACATAAACTTTACCTGACTTTGATTTGAGTGTTCTTACATACATTTTTGTGCAAAATTATACATTTTAACACCCAAAATTACACTTTTTTAACTTTAAATAACTGATTTTTAGTTGTTTAATTTTTTCACTATAAAAAAGTGCGGAAAACAGGAAAAAGGAAGATTAAAATGGATAAGAGAATTTGTATATTATAAAAACGGCAGGTTAAAACAACTTAGAAAATATAAAAGGCGGATATTACGAAAGGAATATTTTTATGATGAAAATGGCAAGTTGATCCAAAAAAATACGTATGATAAAAGTGGAAAATTGGTTCGTAAAAAAACATATAAATTAAAGTCGTGTTAGAAATGACTTTTTTTATTCTCCATTCCATCGGTGTTTTCCACCACCGATGGCACTTTTTATACGCTAAACATTAACACAAAGAAAAGCACATTTAAAAAATTCCGTATCTTTACCCTATAATGTTCAAGTATTTATGTTTTTGAGATGAACTTTCAATTTAGGTCACTTAGCCTGTCGAAGTGCAACTTTTCACTTTCAACTCTTTTAAATATCTTTCACCCAAGTTCTGCGACGTTTATGCTGCCGGTGTTCATAGTTTTTCCAGTTGGCAATCACGTTATGATTATCTTCAAAGACTCCGGTGGTTTCAATATCTTTTATACCGTTGGCCAGCATGGCTTTATGGAGGGCATCAAACAACATAACGGCAACGCCTTTGGAGTCGTATTCGGGGATAACTCCGGTCAGTAAAGTATCTATCACTTTGGGATGTTTCATCGATTTCATAATATGGTACCAACCAAATGGAAACAATTTGCCATTGGCTTTTTTTATACCTTCCGAAAGTGAGGGCATGGCAATCAAAAAACCGACTATCTCATCTTTATTTTTGACAAAAAACGTAAATTCGGGTCTCAAAACACTGAAATATTTGTTTTTGTAATAATTTTTCAGCTCATCGTCCAATTCAATGACATAGGGTAAATGCACAAAAGCTTTGTTTAAAATTTTAAAAGCCACATCGGCATATGATTTAAGTTCTGTTTTGTTTTTAGGCGAAAAAACTTCAAAACCGAAGCGGCGTTGAAGCAGTTTGGCTCCACGGTCGGCTTTTTTGACCGGTTCGTCAGTTAATTTCAAATGAAATTCTACCCAATCGTTTTCTTTTTCAAAGCCGTATTTTTGCATCAATGTTTTATAATAAGCCAGATGATAGACCGATGCTATCGATGGTAATTCGTCAAAACCTTCTATCAACATACCTTGGGTATCCAAATTGGTAAATCCCAAGGGACCGTGTACTTTCTTCATCCCTTTCTTTTTGAGCCAATCGATGGCGGTATCTATCAATAACCGGAATCCTTTTTCATCATTATAAGTTTCCAGACCGGCCAAACGGCCGTAAGCTTCTCCGGTTTTTTCATTGTATTTGTGATTAATGACAGCAGCAATACGCCCAATAGGACGGCCTTTCCAATAAACTACCCATTTTTGTAAATCGACAAATTTCAATGCGGGATGTTGCGTCCACATTTTGCGTTCCTGCGACTTGATAGGCGGAATCCAATAAGCATTATCTTTGTATAACAGGTAAGGAAAGTTGATGAAATCCTTAAAAACTTTCGGATTATCGGCAGTTTTTATCTCATATTTTGACGACATATTTTTCTTTTGTTTTGTAAAAAGTAAAAGTATAAAATTATTTTATAATTGAAAATGATATTTTTTTATTAGTTTTACCTCAAAGAATAAGCCGGTTAATAATATAAATTTTCCTTAAAAATGAAACGGCCGTATCCCGGTACCTATCGGGATTATCTTGACATTCGCATAAAGAGAAAATTAAAAAATACACGACGGGAGATTGAAGCGGTTCCTCCGGTTACTAATTTTGGAATTGCTTCTATTGATAAATTTCAAAATTTTTAAACAGATGAAAAAAGTATTTTTATTAATTGTAACGGGTTTAGTAGTGCAGATACAAGCCCAGTTTGTAGAAAAACCTTATCGCCAACTTATAGAAAAAGAACGGGCGGCCGCCTTAAAACGGCTTATAAAACAACATTTGGCCAATACCGATAATTATGACGTAAAATATCATCGTTTGATATTAACCCCTTCATTATCGACCCGTAATTTGTCAGGTGAAGTAACGACTTATTTTGTGCCGAATCAAAATATGACTACCATGGAATTTGATTTTAATGACCAGATGACTGTCAATAGTGTCATTTGGCACAATCAAAATTTAAGTTTTTCGCAATCAAATAACAGTCTGATAATCAATCTTTCACAACCTATTCCTGCCAGCACTTTGGATTCTATTAAAGTATCTTACCAAGGCTTGGTTCCCAGTACGGGATTAGATTCTTATGTCGTGACGACTCATGGCAATAATGTTCCGGTGGTTTGGACGCTTTCCGAACCTTACGGGGCACGTGATTGGTGGCCTTGTAAACAGGATTTGAACGATAAAATCGATTCTGTGGATGTTATTATCAACTATCCTGCAACTCTCGGTGGTAAAACCATGACGGCTGTATCCAACGGTTTACTGGATGGCGAAAGTGTCAGCAACAATGTTAAAACATCCGTATGGAAACACAGGTATCCCATTGCCGCTTATTTGGTGGCGTTTGCCATAACCAATTATACCAAATATTCCGTAACAACCGGACTTACGCAAACTTTTTCCATTGATGACTACGTTTACCCCGAAAATTTGCAAAATGCCCAAAACAATATGCCTTCCCATTTACAAGTTATGAATTTTTATGAAAATACATTCGGTCCGTATCCGTTCAATCAGGAAAAATACGGACAGATACAATTTGGTTGGGGTGGTGGTATGGAACATCAGACGGCTACTTTTCAGACAAGTTACCAACGTTGGTTAACAGCACACGAGTTGGCACATCAGTGGTTTGGTGATGCGGTGACTTGTGGATCGTGGCATGATATCTGGCTCAATGAAGGTTTTGCAACATATTGTGAAGCGTTGACCCAAGAAGCTTTGGACGGACAACCGGCTTTTGATTCTTGGAAAGATTACGTCAATTCTGATATTATCTCCATGCCGGACGGGGCTGTTTATGTCCAAAACATTTCTGATGTCTGGCGTATCTTTGACAGTCGTTTGAGTTATCACAAAGCTGCGATGGTCCTCAATATGTTACGTCTCAAATTGGGAGATGCCGATTTCTTTCAAGCTATTCAAAATTATTTGAATGATTACAAATTTCAATATGCTCTAACATCGGATTTGCAACAAAAATTTGAAACGCAATCGGGCTTAAGCCTGACAGAATTTTTTAACGATTGGATTTACGGTGAAGGGTACCCGACTTATCAAATTACGGTTACCCGGACGGGGTCGGGTATTTATGATGTTCTTGTCAATCAAACGACTTCACATCCTTCGGTTGATTTTTTTGAAATGCCTCTTCCATTTAAATTTACCGGTAATAATGGAAATTCTTATGAAATAATGTTGAATAATATTTCCAACGGTCAACATTTTACCGTCAATACCGGTTTTGAAATAACTAATGTGGAATTTGACCCGCATCATGATATTGTCAAAGGGCAAACAACGCTCAATACTATCTTGGCCGTTAATATTTCGGATAAAAGCAATATTAAAATATTTCCCAATCCCGCCCACAATTATTTAAAAATAATCGATGAAGATGTAACCATTCAAAAAGTCCGGTTCTTATCGCCAAACGGACAAGTATTGATGACGGTAAAGGATAACTTCCAAAATATTAATGTTGATAATTTGCCCGGTGGATTTTATTTGCTAAAGATTGAAACGAACGGAGACATTATTGTTAAGAAAATGATTAAGCAATAATAGTAGTCATGACTAAAAAAAACCTGCTTGCATCAAGCAGGTTTTTTTTAAAAGTGTTGGTAATGAATTATTTGTTAGCCGTGTTCAGAAATTTGATATCCCAAATTCCACGTAATTTCCCTTCTTTAAAACCTGTTGCTTTGTCATTGGGATATTTTGATTTGATGAGGTTATATATTTCATCTGAAACCTCTTGACCGGGAGTGCCGTGACATTTTAAGCATTCTTTTTTCAGTTTGATAGGTGCATAAAAATGCACGTAGCCGTCGGCTGCTTTTTTTACGACCGGTTCCATGGGTTTTTGTGTTTCTTGCAATTTTAAATAATTTTCTAAAACAGCTTGGCTATCTGCATCCGGTTTATTTTTCTCATTTCGCAATTTGTGAGAAGTTCTTTTGATAACCACATTGTGCAATTTTCCCAAACTGTCGGTTATTTTTTCGGCATTTTCGTGACAAAAATCGACCACACCGGGTAATCCGTCTTTGGCAGCAATCGTTTGAATATTGGATTTAAAAACTTTGAAGGTATTTTTGGCAATGATCATACCTTTCATTTTATAAGCTTTATGGTCAAAATCCGTTTTGCTCTCTTGTTTTTCTGTTTTTACGGAGGTATCCGTTTCACTATTTTGTTTCGTTTCGTTTTGGCAAGCTCCCAAAGCAAAAATAAGAATGCCGGTTAATAGTATTTTTTTCATAGTTTTAGGTTTTTTTATTGATTTTAATTACGTTAATTGTTTGAAACGGGCATGCCGGTTTCCAATGGCAGTCCTAATTTTTTCCATTCGTTGAGGCCGTAAACCAAATTGATGACATGTTTGAAGCCTAATTTTTTTAAAACCGGAATAGCATGCCCGGAGCGGTTACCGCTACGACAATAAATATAAACGGGACGCCATTTGTCCAAACCGGCTTTTTCCAGTTTTTTAGCAAAATCCGGTTCATAATAATTGATAAGAACAGCCCCTTTGATATGTCCGGAAGCATATTCCCGAGGCGTTCTGATATCGATTATTTGCGGATTATTACTTTTGGTAATCATCTGAGCAAAAATTTTTGCCCTTACGTTGCTATATGTTGGTTTTACTTTGTGTAAATCTTTTACAAATTGTGCCGTTCCAAACTGGAAAGTGCCCAATAAAAAAAGGAATAAAAGATTAATTTGCAGTCTTTTCATATTTATGTTTTTTATTGTTTTTTTTTGCAAAAATATGATATTTGTCATAAATGAGCAAGTTCTATATCATATCAAAAATCTTGCCAAAAATTCCTCGCTCTTTATTCCTCAAAAATAATCCTTAAATTTGCAAAAAAATAAATTCAATATTATGAGTTATTCAGTAGAAAAGTTACCTTACAAAATAAAAGATATTAATTTGGCGGACTGGGGCCGTAAAGAGATAGAACTGGCTGAGGCCGAAATGCCCGGTTTGATGTCATTACGAAAAAAATATGCCGGAAGTAAACCGTTGAAAGGGGCACGCATCGGAGGCAGTTTACACATGACCATTCAAACGGCTGTATTGATAGAAACTTTGGTCGCTTTGGGGGCTGATGTGCGTTGGACTACTTGCAATATTTTTTCGACCCAAGATCATGGGGCGGCGGCTATTGCCAAGGCCGGTATCCCGGTTTTTGCTTGGAAAGGTATGAGCGAAGAAGAATACGATTGGGCACTCGAACAGGTTTTGTTTTTTGATGACGGTAAACCTTTAAATATGATTTTGGATGACGGTGGTGATTTGACTAATAAAGTTTTGGATGAGCATCCGGAGCTGGTTAAAGGTATCAAAGGTATTTCCGAAGAAACCACTACCGGTGTGCATCGTTTGTATGAGAGGATGCGTAACGGTACTTTGCCTGTTCCTGCCATCAATGTTAACGATTCGGTAACCAAATCGAAATTTGATAACAAATACGGTTGTAGGGAATCTGCGGTTGATGCGATAAGGCGTGGCACGGACTTAATGTTGGCCGGGAAAGTTGTGGTTGTTGCCGGATACGGCGATGTGGGTAAGGGTACGGCAGCTTCGTTCCGTGGAACCGGTTCGCGGGTCATCGTTACGGAAATAGACCCGATTTGCGCTTTACAAGCAGCTATGGAAGGTTACGAAGTCAAACGAATGGATGATGCCGTCAAAGAAGCGGATATTGTCGTTACAGCTACCGGAAACAAAGATATCATAACCGGCAAGCATTTTAAAATGATGAAAGACAAAACCGTTGTGGCAAACATCGGTCATTTTGACAACGAAATAGATATGGCTTGGCTTGAAAAACATTATGGACATACACGTGATACGATTAAACCACAAGTAGATAAATATACCGTTGATGATCATGATATTATCGTGTTGGCAGAAGGCCGTTTGATGAATTTGGGCGTGGCAACCGGCCACCCGAGTTTTGTGATGAGTAATTCGTTTACCAATCAGGTTTTGGCTCAAATGGAACTTTGGCAAAACGGCGACAAATATGAAAACAAAGTGTATATGCTACCCAAACATCTGGATGAAATGGTTGCACGACTGCATTTGGAACACTTGGGTGTGGAACTGGATGAATTAACCGACGAACAAGCTGCTTATATCGGGGTAAAAAAAGAAGGCCCTTATAAGCCGGATTATTACAGATATTAGTATTATGTATCAAGTTGCTAGTATCAAGTTGTTAAAGAATGTTAAAAAGAACTTTTAACTTAAGTTACTGAGCTAATCGAAATATAATTTTCAACTAAGAAATGAACGAAGTAGAAATCAAACAACTAACACAAGAAGAAATAGACCGGATGGGTATCAAAAACTGGCCTGTTTGGACCAAAGAGCCTTCGGTTTTTGATTGGGAATATGATATGACCGAACAATGCTATATTTTGGAAGGGGTGTTTGAAGTCAAGACCGCACAAGGTACTTATCACATCAAAGCGGGTGATTTTGTAACATTTAAAAAAGGATTACAATGCACTTGGAACATAACAAAAGCCGTTAGAAAACATTACAATTTTATTTAAAATAGGATTGTTAAGTGAAAAATGAAAAAGTAAAAAATTGGAATGTGGAACACTGAACAAGGATTAACGATTTTAGGAAGTGTATACTGTTTTGATGACGTCTATTCTTAAGTCTAAAATGAGTTTTCTTTGTTTGATATTCTACTATTCAATAATTCTATAAAATCAACCGGCATCAAATAACATCTTACAAAAGTAAGAACACGCGATTAATCAAATAACCATTATTATATAGAAAAGATTTATGCTCAAACAAGGTTTATATCAAAAATTACAACAGAAACTTACGCCGCAGCAGATTCAATTGATGAAATTGATACAACTGCCAACCATAGAATTTGAACAACGGATTAAGCAGGAAATTGAAGAAAATCCGGCTCTGGAAGAAGGAAAAGATGTACAGGAAGATGATCTGCTGAACCAGCAAGATGACTATGAAAATGACGCCGAAGTGATTGAAGCACCAGATATCAATATAGATGAATATTTGAGCGATGACGAAATCCCCGAATATCGTTTACGCACCAACAATTACGCTACTGATGACGATGAAAAAAAAGTCCCTTATGCCCAAGGCGAAAGTTTTACGCAATATCTCAAATCGCAATTGAGTGCTTTCCCGCTCAATGAACAGCAACATAAAATTGCAGAATTTTTAATAGGGAGTATCAATGATAACGGTTATTTACGTCGTGATATTATTGAAATTGTCGATGATCTGGCATTTACTCATAATGTTATAACCACAGAAGAAGAAGTGGAAAAAATTTTACATTTGATACAAGAATTGGATCCGCCCGGAGTCGGTGCCCGGGACTTAAAAGAAACTTTGTTAATTCAATTACGCCGCAAAAAACCGACACAAGCCCGTGAATTGGCCGTAAAAATTTTAGAGAAAGGTTTTGATTACTTCATCAATAAAAAATACAAAAAATTGATGGCAAAATTTGAAATAACCGAAGGCCAACTTAAAGATGCCATTGACGAAATTACCAAATTGAATCCTAAACCCGGAAATGCTTTCAATTCTACAGGGAATTATGTGGAACACGTCATTCCCGATTTTATCATCAATGTAGTTGATGATGAGCTGGAAGTCAGTTTAAATGCCAAAAATGCACCCGTATTACGTGTTTCTCCGGCCTATACAGAGATGCTCAAAGGTTACAAAGAAAACAAAGACAAGAGCCAAAAAGATGCCGTTATGTTTATCAAACAAAAATTGGATTCGGCCAAATGGTTTATCGATGCCGTCAATCAACGCCGTGAAACTTTGTTGCGAACTATACAAGCCATAGCCGAACATCAAAAAGATTATTTCTTAACCGGCGACGAACGTAAAATAAAACCGATGATATTGAAAGATATTGCTGAAAAAATCGGTATGGATATCTCGACCGTTTCACGGGTAGCCAACAGTAAATATGTGCAAACGCCTTATGGGGTTAAATTGCTAAAAGAGTTCTTTTCCGAATCTATGAAAGATGCACAAGGTGAGGATGTTTCTACCATTAAAATAAAGAATATTTTACAAACGGTTGTGGAAGAGGAAGATAAACGTAAACCTTTAACCGACGAACAATTGGCCAAAGCCTTGAAAGAAAAAGGGTTTCCCATTGCCCGCCGTACCGTTGCCAAATACCGTGAACAACTGGGTATTCCGGTTGCCCGTTTGCGTAAAGAAATTTGATAATGCAAAAATTATTATATAAAATTTTACAAGCCGGATCATTTTTGATATCTTTTATTTTTCATCCCGTTTTTATCCCGGTTTATACGGTATGGTTATATTTTCATTTAACGCTGCGTTTTTTCTTGCCGGCAAACCGGTATTTTTTGATATTGTATCTAACCCTTGTCGGAATTTTGATTCCTATGATATTTTTCGGTGTTATTTTATGGGCCAAGGGGGTGTCTCATTACCGGTTACCATATCCGCGCGAACGTTTTTTGATTTCGGGTATTATGGTCGTGGTTTACCTGATTGTCTTCTCAAAAATCATAAAATATCATCAATTTATTGAGTTGTATCCGTTTTTTTTAGGTATTATTTTATCCGTATCGGCTTTGGCGGTTACCAATTTTTTTGAGTTTAAGCCCAGTATCCATGCCATGGCCGTAAGCGGTGCCATCACTTTTTTTGTTATTTGGAGTTATTATTCGCAGATTAATATTTTAGACTATATTTTTATTTTTGTTATAGTGGCGACTTTGGTGATGGCCGCCCGTGTATATCCGGGGGTACATACGTTAAAAGAAATTTTTTGCGGAACGGTCATAGGTGTTTTAATGCAAGTTGTTGCATTTTATTTAACCTTACTGTTTTTTTAGACTCATTAAGGGGAGCATACAGCTATCTGTAAAAGATTTCAATATCAAATTTTCTGTACTGTCCGCGTATTTAATTTCCAATTTTAATCACAGCTTGTCGGTATTGAATGTATTTCCGCCTTTAAGAGTGCCGGTTTTAAAACCCTTGATAAACCAACGGGCACGTTGTTCGGAAGTGCCGTGTGTAAAAGCATCGGGGACGACTCTGCCCGTGTATTTTTTTTGTAAACGATCATCCCCGACCGAAGCAGCGGAATTGATAGCTTCCTGAATATCGCCGGGGTCCAATACGTGTTTCATTTCTTCTATATGACGTGCCCAAACGCCGGCTAAATAGTCGGCTTGCAATTCCAAACGGACAGACAATTTATTATATTCCCGTTGACTCAACCGGTGGCGTTGATGTTGAACTTGTTGTGTTACACCCAGTAGATTTTGAACGTGATGACCGACTTCGTGAGCAATAATATAAGCCATGGCAAAATCACCACCGGCTCCGAATTTGCGTTTGAGGTCCCTAAAAAAGTCCAAATCTATATAAACTTTTTCATCTGCGGGACAATAAAAGGGCCCTGTTGCCGAATTGGCCATACCACAAGCCGCCGGTGTGGAACCGGAGTATAAAACCAACTTGGGATAACGGT
>JALVST010000100.1 GCA_027024205.1 Flavobacteriales bacterium
AAAAAAATTAAAGTTTTGTATTTTTACGGAAATTGCATTCCTGTATGACCAAAAATTCTCTAAAATTCGGATTGTTACTTTTTCTTTTATTGATAATGCTTATCATCAATATGAGTTTAGGGTCCGTCATTTTACCCGTCGAGGTATGGCATCAAATATGGCATGACCATGAATTACCCACAGGTATCCGGCAAATTTTGATGTATCGTGTGGCCAAATTATTAACGACACTGATTACCGGCATATCTTTAAGTCTTAGCGGACTGATAATGCAAAGTGTTTTTCGCAATCCCATTGTAGGGCCTTACGTATTGGGGACTAGCGCTGCCGGGGGATTGGGAGTTGCCGTTTTAATATTAGGCGGTACCGTTTTGGGATTTGAAACGGTGGGAAGTGTCGGTATAGTAACGGCAGCAGCAGCAGGAAGTATTCTCAGTTTGGCCGTAATTGTTATCTTATATCAAAAACTCAAATCTCCGGTCAATCTATTAATAGCCGGTTTGATGTTGGGTATATTTTCGGGCGCTCTAATCAATATCCTGAGTTTTTTTACCCAAGCCGAAGCTCTACAAAAATTTGTTTTTTGGTCTATGGGAAATTTAGGGAATCAATCTTGGCATCATATCATTATAATGAGTGTTATCAATATTCCGGTAATAATAACCGGTTTGTTTTTTATAAAACCTTTGAATGCTCTATTATTGGGAGAAAATTATGCTAAATCATTGGGTATTAACGTCTATCGCTCCAATATGGTCTTAATCGTGATAAGCGGTATTTTAACAGGTGTAGTGACGGCTTTTGTAGGGCCGGTTGCTTTTGTGGGATTGGCTGTACCACACATTGCCCGTTTGATATTTAAGACGTATCTGCATCAGATTTTATTTCCGGCTGTCATCTTGACCGGCGCTATCTTATTACTGATATGTGACACTATTGCACAAGTTCCCGGAAGTGTGTTAACTTTACCTGTCAATAGTATTACGGCTTTGTTTGGTGCACCGATGTTAATTTATTTGATATTAAAAAAATCATAAAAATAAAAGTAAAAAGTTATTAAATTAGTTTTTTTAACTCTAATTTGACCAAAAATGTATTGAGCTACTGGTTAAATTGTAAATATAAAATTTGAAAAGAATGAAAATATTAAAAGAAATATTCGGAATTAAGCAAATTTTGTTTTTATCAGCACCGGTTTTTATGATTTTATTAATTTTATTTCCTGAAATATTGGATAAGGATAAACCTGTCATTGCTTATATGTCCGGAGTAGCTATTTTAATGGCTATTTGGTGGTTGACCGAAATTTTACCGTTGGGCGTTACAGCTTTAATTCCGGTAGCATTGTTTCCTCTACTGGGCATTATGAACGGTAAAGCTGTATCGGAAGTTTATTTCAATCACTTGATTTTTTTGTTTATAGGCGGTTTTTTGATTGCTCTGGCCATGGAAAAATGGCATCTGCACAGGCGCATTGCTTTACGGTTGTTACTATGGATTGGTATGAGTCCTGCCCGGATTTTGATGGGATTTATGATTACAACGGCTTTTTTGTCCATGTGGATATCAAATACAGCCACGACAATGATGATGGTGCCTATTTTATTGTCAATTATAGCAAAGATGGAAGAAATTATAGCCAAGGAACAAGTGCGTAAAATGGAAAAAGGTTTGCTGTTGGGAGTTGCTTATGCGGCATCAATCGGAGGAATTGCTACTTTGATTGGTACACCTCCCAATCTTTCATTTACCAGAATTTTTAAAATTTATTTTCAAGAGGCACCTGATATCTCATTTGCACAATGGTTGTTTTTTGCTTTTCCCTTGTCTGTATTATTATTAGTTTTAGCATTTATATATCTTTATGCCGTATTTTTCAGAAAAGGAAATACGAACTTTAATATTGGTAAAGAAGTAATAGATAGTGAATACCACCGGTTAGGTAAAATGCAATATGAGGAACGTTGGATTCTATTTTTGTTTGTCAGTTTGGCCTTTTTGTGGTTATTTAGACGTCCTATTCACATAGGAGATTTTACGATTCCCGGTTGGTCTCAATTGTTTGCACATCCCAAATGGATTACAGACGGCAATGTGGCTATTTTTATAGGTGTTTTATTGTTTATTATTCCGGCAAAAAACAGCAAGAAATCCAAATATTTAATGGATTGGCGCACGGCGGAACGCATACCTTGGAATATTATCTTACTGTTTGGCGGTGGTTTTGCATTGGCATCCGGTTTTAAAGAATCCGGTTTGTCGGCTTATATAGGTGAAAGTTTGACCGGACTTAAAGATATACCGCCAGTTTTTATCTTATTGATTATTGTGATGACCATTACGTTTTTGACGGAATTGACTTCCAATACGGCCACGGTTGAAACCTTTTTACCCATCTTGGCGGCTTTGGCTGTTGCCATTAAAGTCAATCCGCTGTTTTTGATGGTGCCGGCCACCATTGCTGCCTCTTTTGCTTTCATGTTACCGGTGGCAACACCGCCAAACGCTATCGTTTTCGGTAGTAAGCGTTTGAGCATCAATGATATGGTAAAATCCGGTTTCTGGCTCAATTTAATCGGTATTGCCGTTTTGAGCTTGGTAGCTTATTTTTATATGACTTGGGTTTTTGATATAGATTTGAACAGTTTGCCCGGTTGGGTGCAATAGTATAAAATAAACAACCGGCTCTACAAACGAGCCGGTTGCTTTATGTTAATAGAGAAATTACTCAAAATTTTATTGATAAATGGGAAGCGGCACATTGATATCCACCATTCCGGGAAAGTTTGCATTGGCATCCACTTCTACTTGCGGATAAATAAATCTTAAAGGTTGACCGGAATAAAGCGGTTGATTATAACCAGGAGAATTAGGATGTATATCGTAATGCAGCCTAAAATACTGCGGCACCATTGGATCATTAAAACTTCTAGCGAAGTCGGTATAAGCCTCATAATCACCGATAAAGAACAAATAACGTTCTTCAAAAATTTCTCTAAAGAAAGCTTTTACAGGGTCAATATTATCAAGGTTTTCCATACCACCGGCGTTAAAATCAGCTGCAACATAAGGATCAAAACTTCCTGCTCCGTGACCGCCGGAGTATTCACCACTGGTAAGTAATGCCCTGTAAGTATTATAATGCGTCAATGCATTGGCAATTCCGGTAGCATCCGTACTGATACGCAATTCGGCTTCGGTTTGGATCAACAGCATTTCTCCGTAAGTTACCATAGGCATGTTGCCAAAAAACTTTCCGTCTTTACCTCCTGAACTTGAACTGTTTAGATTATTAGAACTATAATTATAAGCTTTTCTGTTATCAGTTGTCTTCGTATTATTTCTACTACTAAACAAAACAAGATTAGAATATGCTTCACTGGCATCAAAATCACCGGATCTTTGTTCTAAAAATTGCTTGGTCGGATTCCATTTAGAAAAAGGGGTATCTTCACTGCTGTCATATTGGGCATATAAATCGTCATTAACATTTGACGGTCCTAATGCAGCTTCTGTCAATGCTTCATTATATTGTTTGGTATGCAAATAAAATTTTGCTTTTAAACCGTGTGCTATTTTTATCCATTTGGAAGCTGTTCCACCAAAATAAATATCACGATCAGGCTCAATCTTTCCTTGACCCGAACTTAAATCGGCAATGGCTTCGTCTAAAAGGGTTTGCACTTGATTAAACACATCAGCTTGTGTATCATAAACCGGATCCGGATAGTGATCATAATCATTAATTTGTGAAAAAGGCGCATCTCCCCATAATGAAGCAATCTGACCACCTGCCCACGCTTTGTACAATTTACCGAGACCACGCAAAAGGAGGTTCCCACTATCATCAGATTTTTTTACGACAATATCTGCATGCGTAATTGTTAAATAAGCGGCATCCCAAGCGTCGTTAAAATCAGAACCGGAAGCATTGTTCCAGTTGTCTAAGACTTGATATTGTCTGGCAGCACCGGTTGCTTGATTTAACCACATCATGGCCATACGCATACCACTACCTTTTTGAAAAAACTGGTTTTCGAGTATGGTTGCCGTAAACTCGTGTTCAACAATGGTAAAATCAACACCGTTAGGGTCTTTCTGATATCCGTCAACAAATTTTTTACAAGATGTAAAAAGTCCGATTGCTAATAAAAAAAGAATTAATTTATTATAAGTTTTCATAGTATTTCAAATATTTAAAATGTAATAGTTGTTTTGAATATAATAGATTTGGTAGTCGGGTGGTTAAAATATTGCAACCCGCGACCTTTACTGGAACCGGACAAATTGCTTTCCGGATCTATATACCAACCTTTGTCCTTTGTCCATAAATAAAGATTTCGTCCGGTAATACCAAAATAAATAGATTTGATTTTAGTAATTCTAAATGCTTTACCTTTAAAAGTATAACCGGCTGAAACTTCACGTAATTTAATCCATGTAGCATCTCTAAAAAATTGAGATCCAACCGGTCCGAAGCCACTTCCCAAGCCTTTTGCATACCAACTTTCATCAAGTAAGACGGTCCCTTTACCAAAATCGGTAAGATTACCTCTGACGGTATAAGAACCGTCCGGATTTTGATGAGCATAAGGTAACTGATCAATACTTGTACCGGCATAATTAACAATTGTAGCGGCATCAGCAGCCGAAACGGTAACTTCATTGGCAGTTTCCAAGGTTCTACCAAAGTATGTCAAAGCCCCGTAAGTTCCATACCAAGATTGTCCGCCGAATGAACCGTCAGCCAAAATTTTCAAATTAAAGTTTTTGAAACGGAAATTGGTATATAAACTGGCTTTAAAATCAGGATTGGGATCGCCATATAATGTATCTTTTTTAGCTGCTTGTGGAAATTTAGGCTTTGACGGGTCGTAAATATAATTATCGTCACCATCTCTCAAAAAATCACGTGTACGTAAAATACCAAAACCATATCCTTCGGCAACACCGGATGACGTTGAAATAAATCCGTCTAAATAAATATAATCACTTCCTTCTAACTTAGTCACTTCATTTTTATTTTGCGTATAAGTGCCGCCAAGGGTTAATCCGATATCGTTTTTATAGATAATTTTATAACTGGCTTCCAGTTCAAAACCTTTATTGGTCATGGTAGCCACATTATCCCATTTGTATAAGAATCCCGTAGCTGCCGGATTTTTTACATACAAAATCAAATCATCGGATTTACTGTCATAATATGAGGCATTCAAACTGAGTCTGTTATTAAACATTTTGATATCAGCACCTACTTCGTATTCGGTAGTTATTTCCGGTTTAAGGTCTTTATTTCCCATTAGATAACTACGCCAAAACGCACCACCATATTGGGAAGCTGACCAAAATGACCCGTAACCGTCACCGTCAGCGGCCGGCCAGTAATAAGTGTCTAATAAATATGAACCGGGTTCGTTACCGACTTTGGACCAGCTGGCTCGTAATGTCAATTGGTTAAGTAAATCACTGTCACTATTTTTGAAATAATCCAAATTGTGTACATCAAAAGCCAACGAAACGGACGGATAACTGATCAAACCGTAATAAGCCGAAGAACGCTCAACCCGTCCGGTTAAAGTGGTATACAATAAATCTTTATAAGTAAAAGTAGCCGTTCCGTACGCGGAGTTTTTTCTTTTAATGGAAGTCCCAAGCCCCGGATTTCTTTTTTCATCTACGGCATTACCGGTATTTGGGGATGCAGTGGGTAAAAGGAAATCGGAATAGGAAGCGGAAGTATATTCGGATTCTCTATGAAAAATATTATAACCCAATAACATGTCAACTGAAAGATTATCCGTTATCTGTTTATTTATTTGAGCAATTAAATCACCGCTTATTTGCAGGTAATTCCATATATAAGTTGAATAACTTCCCGTAGGATCTTCCGCACTATTTACGGGGAAATATGTAGCGGCTTTCTCGGTTGCAAAATCAACACCGGCTTTGGCTGTCAATTTTAACCACTCAAAAGTTTGATGACTGAAATTGGTCCCCGAAATAAGGTGATTGGCATAAAAAGGATTCTTTTGTTCGTAAACGGTAAATAACGGGTTGTTATAACCGGCACTTTCGCCGCGATAACCACGACCTTTATACGTTGTTCCTATTGGTTGTCTGTAACTTCTATGACTAAAAAAACTAACCCCTTCGGTACTTACATGTCTTTCACCAACATAACCGGAATTATCAAAATCAGCCGGAGTACGGTAAAGTCCCAATAACAAACCGGATAAGTTGGATCCTTTTTGAATGGCATTTTGCTTGGTATTGGCGTATTGTATATTGGTTTTGATAGTTAATTTTTTATTCGGTTTCATTATCGAATTATAATTTAAACCGATTTTTTTATAAAAACTCTCTGCAAAAATACCTGTTTGATTCAAATGCGAAAAACCGAGATAATATCTTGATTTTTCGGTAGCCGTTGAAACTTGCACGGCATTTCTAAGCGTATTTCCTGTCCTGATGACAGCTTCATAATTCTTTTTATTAAAGGTTTCTTTTGAATTTTTTTGAAATACCAAACCCCATTTTTTTCCATCTTGATCTACAAAATAATAATCAGAAAAAGCCAGTGTCGTTTGGTCAGCTGCTCCACTTCTGTCAGCTATTTTATCTCCCCATGAACCGGATTGTGTAAAAAAATCGGTAGCATAAACACCATTTTCTCCTTGTCCGAATTTATCTTGTAACGGAAACTTGGTTAACGGATTATCAACACTAAACGAACTCGATATCGTTACGTTAAATTTACCTTTTTTGGCAGTTTTTCCTTTTTTGGTAGTGATTAACACAACACCGTTAGCTCCTTTGGAACCCCAGATAGCGGCAGCTGAACCACCTTTTAAAATTTTGATACTTTCAATATTATTCGGATCTATATCCGCAATTTTGGAAGGACGTTCCACGCCGGCAACACCACTACCGTAAATATCATCCACAACCGGAATACCATCGACTACAAACAAGGGTTTGTTACTCAACAAAATGGATTTTGGTCCCCGGATGGTAATATTGGTAGAAGCTCCGGGGTCTCCGGAAGCCAAATTTATATTAACTCCGGATACTTTACCGGACAATGCAGCCACAGGGTCACTCTCTCCGGATGACAAAAGAGCTTTGGCTTTAACATTAGAAATAGCTATCGCTTTTTGACTTGCTTTCTTTACTTCAATCCCCAAAGCATTAATAGTTACAGCTTCTAATATTTCTTTTTCTTCTTGAAGTCTCACATTTATCACACTGCTATTTCCTACTTTTTTAGTTACCGTTTGATAACCGAGAAAACTGAAAACCAAAGTTTGGCCGGGCTCGGCTTTGATAGAATATTTACCGTCAAAATCCGTAGAAGCCCCTATATTGGTCCCTTTAACGATAACATTTACACCGGGGAGCGGATCCCCAGAATCGGCTTCTCTAACCACACCGGTTATGGTTTTGGTTTGCGCAAAACCTATTTGCACGACTAACGTTATTATAAACGTTAATAATAAACTGTACTTTTTTCTCATTATTTTCTTTATTTTTTATTTGTCAATTGCAAATATGCAAATAAAAAATCAATTCGCATAATACATCAACTTCATTTTTGGTTGATAACGAAGGCTTTTTAACATTTGTCAGTTTTTTTTAATAACAATCTAAAAATAATCAAATCCAATTCATCTACGGATATGCCCCCAAAAAAACGATTTAATTTAAAGCACTAAAAGGTTACAACCCCGTATATCAGAATGATCAAAACGGCCGAGTATTTCGAATTGTTCAGGGTTAAGCCGTTTTCCTAAATCTTGGGTGGCAATAAAAGCACAGGAATGAATATTGGCCAAATCAATGATATTAATACCACCGGTTTTACCATTTGGCAAGTAAGTCAAAGGGTCTTCCGTGTCACGAATCAAGATTTTTTGCCATGGCGGTGAACTGAAAATACCTTGGCCTTTTGAATAAGATTGACTCAGCAATTCCGTCATACCGTATTCGGAATGAATGGACTCTACGCCAAAACCTTTTTTTAAGTTTTCGTGAAGTTCTTCCCGTATCATCTCTTTTCGCCGCCCTTTCATCCCACCGGTTTCCATGATTATGGTATGTTTTAGTTGAAACCTGTTATTTTGAAGCAAATCCAATAAAGCATATGAAACGCCTATAAGTAAAACCGGCCGGGCTTGTTCGTCCAGTTCTTTGATAAGGGCAGGTAATTTTGAATCATTGAGATAAAATCCGCTCCGGGGATTATCCGACAGTTTGATTAACGTATCGACCATATACACCAAGGACGAATGCCCTTGTGCTACATAAGAAGGCAACAAAGCCAAAACGGTATATTGCTTAATATCACCGTAAAAATGTCGAAAGGCCCGGGTAAAACTTTCCTCGTAAAGTTTTAAATTTTTGACATAATGACGGCTCCGACGCATTCCGGTTGTGCCACTACTCATAAATACCGTGTCGTATGGCGGCGGACTACTGACAATTTTCCGGTTTTTAAAAAATGCAACTGGCAAAAACGGGATATCTGTTATCCGGGTTACTTCTTCGGCATTAATCTGTAAATAATCTGTAAATTCACGGTAAACATTATTGTGACGGACTTGATACCGGAATATTTTCAAAGCGATTTTTTCAAAATCCGAATCTGATTGTATGTCAAATACCGGTAATTTATTTAACATCAACGGAGTCTTTTTGACTGATTACTTTTTGAATCATCGGGTCGTCTATTGTCAAAATCCGGTAATAGACATTTACCCCGAAAAGTTCCCGTCCTAAGAGCGCTTTCATCAAACGTTTAAGTTGCGTTTTATTTTTCAATGTATTACGGTTGTGTTTTAACGGGCGATTTTGGGTATGTGCCTTTTTAAAACCATTATATAAATCACCGGCTATTTGTTGGTCGGCAATAAATTCTTCCGAGGTGAAGTGCTGCAATTTTTCAATATTTTGGTCGAGATAATCCGTGATAAAATCCGATAGAAAACGGGCTAAATAGTTGTATTTAAAGTTGTAATCATCAAATTGAAGAGGAACAAAAATATCAGGCATAATACCGCCGCCACCGTAAACGGTTTTACCTCCGGGGGTTGTAAATTTAAGCGAATCCACAACCGGGATACTATCCTTGTAGTACAATTCACCATTATAAAGACGGTTTTTAAAAGCTTGCTCGTATTCATATCTATGACCTTTTTTGTAAGGTCTTTGGATAGAACGTCCGGTAGGTGTGTAATACCGGGCGGTTGTCAGCCGGACTTTCGAACCGTCGTTTAGAGTAATTTCGCGTTGTACCAGGCCTTTTCCGTAAGAACGTCTGCCTACCACCGTGGCTTTATCATTATCTTGTAAGGCTCCTGCTACAATTTCGCTAGCCGAAGCCGTATTTTCATTGATGAGAACATATATTTTCCCATCTTCAAAATCGCCTCGCGAAGTGGCCATAATCTTTTTAATATGTCCCTTTTGGTCTTTGGTATAAAAAATAAGTTGACCGTTGTGCAAAAATTCGTCTGCTACCAAATTGGCTTGTTTTAATAAGCCGCCTGTATTATCCCTCAAATCCAAAATCAAAGCGGTCATTCCATTGGCTTTTAATTCTTTAACGGCTTTATGAAATTCATCGTAAGTATTGGCGGCAAAAGTGCTGATTTTGATAAAACCCAAAGTGTCATTAATCATAAAATGGGCGGGAACACTGACCAAAGGAATGGCTTTGCGGGTTATTTCTACCTTAAAAATGCTGTCTCCGGTTTTGCGATAAACCGTCAGAACAACTTTAGTACCGGGCTTTCCTTTTATTTTCTTTGAGAGCAGATTAAAATCAACATGTTTTCCATAAACCGTATCATTATCAACCAGCAATATACGGTCCATGGGTTTTAGCCCCGCTTTTTGGGCAGGACTGTTTTCCAAAGGTCTGATAACCGTAAATGTATCTCTGTATTGTTGAAACAAGACACCTATTCCGGTAAAACTGCCTTCGATTTCCTCATCGGCTTTTTTCACTTGATCTTTCGGAATATAAACGGAATGCGGATCCAAATTTTTTAAAATATCTTCAATCACAACATCGACAATACTGTCTGTTTGAACCGTATCGACATATTCTTCGTTGATATACCGGAGCAAATTATTGATTTTGTCCTTTTTACTACCTTCCAAACCGAGTTGCGTTTTATGATCAAAATTTAAAATTTGTCCGATAAACATACCGAAGATAATGGCCAGGCCTAAAAAAATTATATATAGAGATTTTTGCTTATTGCCCATCGTCATTTTTTATTTGTATTACTTTAACGCCTGCTTTTTTTAAAAATTCCAATCCGGTCATATCATTATAAGCTTCAGCATAAAACACTTTTTTGATCCCGGCTTGATATATTAATTTACTGCATTCTTTACAGGGTGATAAAGTCACATATAAACTGGCCCCCTCACTGTTTTGTGTAGAAGCAGCCACTTTAGATATAGCATTGGCTTCGGCGTGTAAAACATGCCATTTGGTCAAACCGTGTTCGTCTTCACACACATTTTCAAATCCGCTTGGAGTCCCGTTATAACCGTCAGAAATTATCCGGCGATCTTTGACTATTAAAGCACCTACTTTTTTTCGTTTGCAATAAGACAATTTTGCCCACTCGTGAGCCATCTTCATATAAGCGATATCATGCTTGGTAAGTTTTTCGTCGGACATTTTTTCTTCTAAATCTTTAATGCGTACAAAGTTACGACTTTTTCCCGACACTTTATTTACCGGTCTTTATTCTCAACGCGCAATCCTCATTACTTATTAATAACCGGACACAATCCCGTATCAATATACGGCACGCCTGCTTTTTGCAAACTTTTTTCAATATTGATTAACCGCTTCACGTTTTCATCCAATTTTTGTTGTAACCGCTTCAATGTCTTTTGAGCGATACGGTAAGACTTCAGATGTTCCGGCGTCGGACCATAGGATGATCTTTGCACCCCCATTCTTATATGATTTAAACGGTCGAATATGGTCGGCGCATGTTTTTCACCGACTTCATTCTTACTTTTACTACCATACATACTTTTCCTGATGTCTTCTAAATCTTTTTGAACTTGACGTAAATTTTCAAAGATATTTTCCATATCTTTTTCCGCTTTGGTAGCGGCATTTTGCAATTTTTCCAGAGCATCTTGCGTTTTACGGAATTTACTACCAAAAAGATTGATCTGCGCATTGAGTTCATCCAATTTTTGCCAAAAAGCCGCCACTTCATTAAGATTTTTACCGAGCAAACTACTTTGATACAAGCGTTTTACCTCAAATTCAATCACATCGGTCAGTTTTTTTATTTTGCCATTTTTTTCTATTCTAACCATATATGCTTTATAAATTCCGGGAGCGACTTTTACGCCATTTTTTCCATGAGGTTTTTGTCTCTGCATTTTTGAAAATCTCGTGTGGTCCCATGTTATACGATGAAAACCTTTTTTTCCGGAAAGTTTTAACCGGTTTAATATCTCTCCATTACGGTCAGTGATATACAAATAATTCACCGGATGGTTCTCCAATATTTCGGCATCCAGATTGTCCCAACCCGGAAAATTGATATCTTTTTCTTCTTTTTCAGCTTTCTTTTCCGCTTTTTGCCTTTTTTCTTTGAGTGACTCGAAACTATCTTTCAGATAATAGGTGAATGTCGTTCCGTATGGCGGATTGGGTGCCAGGAAATATGACGCACCTTGCGTCCCCCGTTTATCCCTGCCGAGAATTCCCCTCTCAAAATACCACCAACTGTCTCGCGGTTTAAAAACACGGTCTTTATCCGGTTTGTTTTTAACCAGTTCTCTTAAAAAGCCATAATCATCCAAAATAAAAATACCCCGTCCGAAACTGGCTCCTACCAAATCATCCTCTCCTTTTTTGACAGCTAAATCTCTAAATGAAATATTGGCGCCGGCATTGAGCTTATGCCATTTTTTACCACCATCCAAACTGGTATAAATACCGAATTCCGTTCCTATAAACATTAAACTGGATTCTTTATAATCCTGAACAAAACGCCAAACGATTAATGGTTTTGGGAGATTGCCGGTCATTTTATGCCAGGTTTTACCTTTATCGGTACTTTTGTATAAATACGGCGTAAAATCACCCTCTTTGTGATTGTCCAAACAAACATAAACGGTAGAAGCGTCAAAATTGTCGGCTTTAATATCGTTGACAAAAGCATTTCGGGGAACACCGGGTAATTTGTTAACGGGGATTTTTTGCCAAGTTTTTCCGCCGTTTTCAGTGACTTGAATCAAACCGTCATCAGTGCCGGCATAAATCAGTCCTTCTTGAACAGGCGATTCGGCAAGAGAGGTAATCGTATTGAATGTGGACATAGCGTAAACATCCCATGGAGAATCCCAACTTTGTTTTTTACCCATAATCGGCATGTCGAAACGCTCTTGATGTTTGGTCAAATCACCGGATACCGGACGCCATTCGTCTCCCCGGTTATCGGAACGCCATACCCGATAAGAACCGTAATAAATCCGTTTAGGATTGTGCGGACTGATTAAGATAGGCGCATCCCAATTATACCGTTCAAAAGGGTCGCCTTCACGTGGTTGCGGTTGAATAAAAATCATTTCTCCGGTTTTCATATCTTTTCTAACCAAATGTCCCTCCTGCCATTCAGCATATACAATTGCGGGATTACCGGGTTCGGTAGCAGGCTGATGACCATCGGCAAAAAGAACAATTTCCCAATCCCTGTTGGCTATACCGTGTAAATTATCTGTCCGGGAAGGGCCACGTTCGGTACTGTTATCTTGGGTACCGCCGTAAATGTAGTAAAATGGTTGGGTATCATCGAGGGCAATTTTGTAAAACTGGGTCAAGGGCAAATTGTTTATAAACCGCCATGTTTTTCCCGAATCGAAACTTTCGTAAATACCACCGTCAGTGCCTACCAGCAAGTAATCAAGATCATCTTTACTGAATTTTAATACATGATTATCAGAATGTTTGAATTTTTCCGACAATTGACGAAAAGTTTTACCGCCGTCATCAGTAACTTTCATCCTGACATCGGCAAAGTAAACCCGGTCAAAACGGTGCGGGTCGGCATAGATTTCTTGATAATAATGCGGTCCTGTGCCGCCGGAAATAATATCGGATTGTTTTTGCCATGATTCACCACGGTTGACAGACTTAAAGAAAGCCCCTTTTCTACGATTGAGTTCCACAGCGGCATATACAACGTCGGGTTTGAGCGGTGAAACAGCCAGACCTATTTTACCTTTTTTACCGGTAGGCATACCTTTCATAATTTTTTTCCAAGTATTACCACCGTCTTCGGAGCGGTAAATAGCGGTTTTAGGGCCACCTCCCATATAAGCGGCTACGGTTCTGTGCCGTTGCCAAGTAGCAGCATAGATTCTTCCGGGATTACGCGGGTCGATAGCAATATCGGTAACACCTTCCCACTGATTGTCTCCAAGGGTTTTTTGCCAGGTTTTACCGCCATCGGTTGTTTTGTAAAAACCGCGTTCACCTCCTTTTGCCCACAGTGGACCTTGAACAGCGACATAGACAATATCGGAATTATCCGGATGAACAATAATTTTGGAGATATGTTCGGATTTTTTCAAGCCCATATTTTGCCAAGTTTTACCGTCATCGGTACTTAGATAAATCCCGTCACCGAAACCGACATGCCGTCCGCCGACATTTTCGCCCGTTCCGACCCAAATCCGGTGCGGATTGTTCGGGTCAATTGTTACGCAACCGATAGAAAAAGATTTTTGATTGTCAAAAACCGGCTGCCAAGTCGTTCCGGCATTGACAGTTTTCCATACGCCACCCGAACCTGCCGCTACATACCATACATTCGGATTTTCAGGCTGAATGGCGATATCCGAAATACGGCCGGACATGAAAGCCGGACCGATGTTTCGCATTTTAATATTTGAAAAATCCAACTCATCCGCCTTTTCTTTCTGACCGTAAAGGCCAAATGAAATCAATAAAAAAGATAATATGATGTTTTTTAATGTCATAATGAAAAATTTAGAGAATATAAAACTACAAAAAAAACTTATGTTTTTTTAATATGACCTTACAAAATTTTATCGAATTGTATCCGATTTACAAACAAAAAAAGCAGTCCCGGGAGACTGCTTTTTGAAAATATTAAAACTTTAAATTCTTAAATTTCAATTTCCGTCCATTCGTAATCGATTTCTTCGAGCATTTCGGCCGCTTCAATCAATAAAACACCGTTCTCATTAACCGAATCTTTTCCGATATATCCGGCCCGTCGCAATAGCGTCAAAGTGCTTTCGAAAGTTGTCAAATCCATTTTGAGTAATCTCAAAGCCTTTTTCCAATTATCGGGCATGATGCGAACTTTTCTCTCTTTGGTGTAAAGACTCCCCACTTCTTTTAAAGCACGTAAAACTTCTATAACGTGAGGCGTAACCGGATATTTGATATCGCCGGAGATACCGGTAGTGGCATGTTTGATTTTTTTACCAGCTTCGGTAAGCATTATCATGTCGTTAGGAAAAAAATTGACGATACCGCGGGCATCCAGTTTTTCGAGTAATTGGATGATTTCATCCCGTTCAAAATCTTTGAGATAAGATGTCAATTCTTCGAGATAAATACCTGTGGTATAAGGTAAATGTTTTAAAACTTCCAAACCGTATTTGGTTAAGTTAGGGGTCTTGTTATTATAGGCTAATCGGGCAAAAAACCTTCCTGTGGGAGTAGGGGCGGTTTCTATGACACCTGATTTTTTAGCTTTTTCAACCCAACGGCCATCAGGGGCAAAAAATACATGTCGTCCTATGGTAATGGCTTTAACTGCTTCTGCGGGAATTTCACGCGGGTTGTTTTTCAAGATATCATATACTTTTTGACCGTCATCGGTCAATACATAATACATTTTATCATCTTTTATTTCGGTGGTTATCAATTGAAAACCTTGCAACCCGAATAAAGCGGCATCAAAATCATAAACTTTGTGAAACCATTCGTCAGTCGTTTTGGCATATTCCAATTCCGTTACAAATTTTTGCTTTATTTTAGGTAATTCTTTCAAGCGTCTGCCCCATTTTTCTTTAAGCGCATGTGCTTCTTTATATTTTTTATCTATAAATCTGTTTTTAATATTGTCCTTAGTTGCCAAAAGGGAAGGATTTTTAACCATCTCGTCATTGATTTCCTTAATGGTTGCCAATACGCCGAATTCCACTTCATCTATATCGATACTCATGGCATCGTCATAAAATCCGTTGAAATATAAATCGGCTGCTCTCATCAAGTGTTTACCGGCTGGTAAAAGATTTCCATCAGCATCGATAACGGCTTGGGCAATTAAATCCTGTTTCAGCTTTTTATCTTCAATATCATAACCTTGCCCTAATTGCATCATCGCTTCCAAATATTCTTGGGTGATCGGTTTGAAGAAAGCGCCTTTCAACAAAGCCGCTCTTATTTGTTGGCCGATACCTGTCAAGGTATAATAATGTCCTTCGGGGGCTGAGAAAGCTAACAAACGAAGTGCTTCGCTTTCCATGATTTGAAATTTATCTGCGTCCAATAATTCTCGTTTCGGCGCAGGCCCAACCAAAGTTTTTTTGAGAAATTCCTGAAGTGGTTTATTGATATAAAAATACGGTTCTACTTCTTCATAAACTTCCAAAACTTTTTTTCCAAATTCACTCAACATACCATTTACAACCATACCACGTTTTTCGAGTTTCGGCCGGATAATATCATTGACTTTATCTTTGGCCATTTCGGCGGTATAAAGCATGTTGATAATACGGCTTCCGACAAATTTGAAATCGTCGTGATATTGATTGATATCGGGCATAGTGCCGTTTAACTGAGCCAAGCGATAAGCTTCCATAAGCATCATACCGGGATAGGTCAAATAGTAATGGTCATTATCTTCACGTAACAAACCCATTTGTTCCAATTGGACATAATATAAAAAATCGCGGTCGTCTTCCAAGACTTCCAACGCATCTATACTATTTTGTTTTTTATCGAAAATATTTTCGAGAATATTCAAGTGTTTTTTTGTTAAAATCATAACTTCATATTTTTTAAGTTCGAAAAAAAATATATCAAAATTAAATCCAACAAAGGATTTTTGACAAGATTGCAAAAAAAGTGACAAATTGACACCTTTTCATTCAAAGAAAAATTTTTATGCCCGGATTACATTAAACTGTCTTTGTGGTGTAACGATCTGATTTTCTCTTTCTTTATTTTTTTTAATACGCCGTTGTTTTTAAGGTTTTTAAGATTGACCAAGATGACAGGAGCCAAATTTTTAATAGGTGGGTAAAGAGTACTTTTGTCCAGTGTATCTTGTTTGACCACAGGATAGGTTTGATTGGCCTGGTCAAACATCCAGAAAAACAAACTCAAAATAACGACTTTTATAGCGACTGACAGCGCACCGCCGGCCATCTTATTGACCAATCCCAATGCAACTACATTTAACAATCTATCCAAAATCTTACCAACCAAATACACTAAACCGAAAACGATAATAAAAGTCAAAATGTAGGCTATAATTTTTAATTGTGCCGGATCTTTATCAATATAAGAACCTAATTTATCAACAGTTATATATGAAAAATGAATGACAGCGTACAAACCGGCAATAATGGAGATAAAAGAAAATATCATATAAACAAGCCCTTTTTTAAATCCCGAATAAAACGACCAAACCAAAATAAGGCTGATAACGATATCAAAATAATTCATAATTCAGGTTTTTGCGTTATTTTTTATTTAATGGTTTTTTTCGAAAAATATCTCTATTTTTGCTTGCAATATACAAATATTCTTAAAGATGAAATATTTTAAGTTAGCAACAATTTTGTCACTGGTAATTTTACCGGTTTCATGTAAGCATCACGGCAAAAAAGCCGACGGTAAATCCGGAGAAACCAAATTGGTTCAAAAAGTTTTTTACGAGAAAGAGAAAAAACATTTCAAGTCGGTCAAGCAACTGACTTTCGGTGGTGATAATGCCGAAGCCTATTGGAGTTTTGACGATACGAAACTGGTATTTCAAGCCCGCAATCCGCGTTGGCAAGTGCCTTGTGATCAGATTTTTGTAATGAATGCCAACCAACCACTTGACAGCACGACGATGCCCAAGATGGTCAGCACGGGTTACGGGAGAACTACTTGTAGTTATTTTTTACCCGGCGACACATTGGTTTTGTATGCTTCCACTCATTTGGGCGGCAAAGAATGTCCTCCCGAACCTAAAAAAGTTAAGGGACGTTACGTATGGCCTATTTATGACACCTATGATATATTTATAGCGGATTTAAACGGTAATATTGTCAAACAATTAACCGACGAACCCGGCTATGATGCCGAAGCAACCGTTTCGCCCGACGGTAAAAAAATTGTATTTACCTCAACCCGTAGCGGCGATTTGGAACTTTATACCATGAATATTGACGGCACGGATGTCAAGCAAATTACAAATCAATTGGGTTACGACGGTGGGGCTTTCTTTTCACCGGACAGTAAAAAACTGGTTTTCCGTTCGTCCCGCCCCAAAACACCGGAAGAAATTAAAAAATACAAAGATTTACTGGCACAAGGTTTGGTAGAACCAACCAATATGGAAATCTATGTCTGTGATGTGGACGGTAGCAACTTACATCAAGTAACACATCTCGGCGGGGCAAATTGGGCCCCCTTCTTTCATCCCAGCGGTCAAAAAATAATCTTTTCGTCCAATCATAAAACCAAATCCATCCCTTTTAATCTGTATATGGTCAATCTGGACGGTACCGGTTTAGAACAAATTACTTTTGACCCTATATTTGACGCATTTCCGATGTTCTCATATGATGGTAAAAAACTGGTATTCGGTTCTAACAGGAATAATCGCGGTACTCACGATACCAATTTATTCCTAGCCGAATGGAAAGATTGACCGTATGATAAGGTCAGCCGATTTTTTTATGACTCACAGCGGAAACTACCCGTAAATATCAAGAATGAAACACTTACATTATATAAGTAGTCTGTTTTTATTGACAATATCCATACTTTCTTGTCATCAAATGCAACGACAAGAAAAAAACTTTCGCAATGACTTTACTGCCGGCGAACAAAAAACTTTGGAAGCGGCAAAAGCTATCATTTCAAGAGCTTATTTCGGGACATTAATCACATTAAACGAAAAAGGTGAAGCCAAAGCCCGATTGATGGAACCGTTTGCTCCGGAAGAACATTTTGTGATTTATCTGGCTACCAATCCCAAAAGTAGAAAAGTTAAAGAAATCAAACGGAATCATCAAGCCACTTTACACTATATCGATGAACCGCGGACAGGATACGTATCATTTTACGGCAAAATTTACATCGTAGAAAATGACAGTATTAAAAAAGTACATTGGAAAAAAGGTTGGGAACAGTTCTATCAGAACAAAACCGATGCTTATATGCTATTAAAATTTATTCCCGACTATATGGAGCTTATCAGTATCCGTGACAGTTTAACCGGTAATCCGGAAAATTGGCAACCGGCAAGAGTTAATTTGAGAGATTAATCAAAATCTTTATTTTCTCCTACTGCCGCTTTTTGGATATTGATTAATTTGGCATTTTGGTCATTACCGTCCAGCACAAAAGCTACAATATCACAGTTATTTATATCGGTAACATCCTGTGGAATTGCTCCGCTGTATTGATAATGATAAACATTGTCAGCTCCGGTTTGGTTTGCCGGAATAGTTTCACCGTAAACACCTGTCAAAGCGGCACGCAAAGTATGATTGTGTTCAAAATTTGGAATGGGATTTTGTCCGCCGTAATAACTCGTTCCGTTTACCTGGTCGGCAAATAAATGATTTTCGGTAACACAAACAACCACATTCAGGTTTTTTTGAGAAAAATCCATATCGAAGCGTACCGCTACATCAACATTAAGGGTATTGCCGGATACCCCGGAATTGATAGCCAACCCCAAACCTTGCGGCTTATTCAACTCATTTTGCAGGGTACTATAATTTTCATCCCAAACGTTACCTAACACCCGGTTAACAATAGGAGTAGGAAATTGATTGATCCCGTAATCATTGGTCAAGGTTTGTATATCGTTAAATTCGAAAGGATCATCTCCCGGAATAAACGATTTATGTATGGATACGGGAATAATGTGGTCGTTTTGTAAAACAGCTTGTTCCAAATTATAAATAACCCGCGGACAATTGGGGCACCAGGTCCCGGTATAATCTTCAACCAAAACTTTGGTAGAATGGCGCGGTGCGATAACATTTACGATGTAAGGATCACTCTCAATGACTTGTCCATCCAACGTTACGGAAGCTTTTACTTCGTGTGAACCTGCTTGGTCAAAAACGATTTCATTGGTACTTTGAGCTACCCCATCCACATAAAAAACGGCAGCCGTTGTCAAATCATTTCCAGAAAGGTTTTTCGCTTGAAAAGGAACAGGATAATCTGTGATTAATTGAGAACCATACGGATTATCCACTTCTATAATTAATGCATCGGAAATCCCTTCCTCTTTAATATCGCATGAAACGAATAATAATATAATTGAAAAGACGATGAGTAGTTTGTTCATTGTTTTAAAATTTGGGCTAAAATTAAGAAAAAAAATTAAATCAAGTATGATGACAGCTGTCGTTGTGGTGATGATCATGATTATCTTGTCCGGGGGTTTTCCGTTCGGCATTTTCCATTAGCCATTGCATCAATACTAGCGGATTGGTAAACAGACGGGCAGCTATTTGACCGTGTTTGAGCGGTATTGTATCAGGTAGACTGATTTTACGGGTATCATTTAACAAGAAACCCAAACGGTGCGGTTTATGTGAAACTATACGTGGTAAAATATATTTAATAAACCAGTCAGCGGTTTCTTGTGATACCAAATGTTCCGTTTGACGCCAATCTATATAAATTTGATGCGCCCGTTTGTAAATCCGTTTGTCTAAAAAATTTAAAAATTCGTGATAAACTCCTTCTTCATCCATATACCCGGCATATTCTGTCCAATAAAAATGCATCAGGTATTGCAATTCAAGATAATTGACTTTTAAAAATTTTGAGGTATAAAGGATCATAGGTTTTTTTTAGTTAAAAGTATCTAGTTGAAAGTATCAATAAGTTAAAAAGATTGTTCTTGTCATATACCGGATGTCCGATGTCTGATGTCATTTCGAACTAGCATCCCGGGTTTCGACGGGAGAGCATGGAGAAATCTCATTTTTAAATCTCAATTTTCCATTTTCATTTCTCAATTCATCTACTTGTTATATGTTTTAATTCCGTCCGTCTTGTGCCCACAACAATTTTTTTTGCAAAGTTTTGATAAATGAATTTTCACTGAATTGAATCAACTTAACCGTAAAAGGAGCCGTATAAACATTAATTTCCGTATCGACCGGCAAACTATATACCCGGCTATCCAAAGATATCAAAAATTCGGGTTCGCGACTGGCTACTTTTAATTTGATAATATGGTCGTTTGACACAACCAAGGGACGCACGGTCAGATTGTGCGGTGCAATAGGATTGATAATCAAATTCATAGACTCAGGCGCTACAATAGGTCCCCCGCAACTCAACGAATAAGCCGTCGAACCGGTAGGTGTGGCTATTATCAAACCATCCGCCCAGTAAGTTGCCAAATGTTCATCGTCTATAAATGTATCTACATTAATCATCGCTGTTGTATTTTTTCTATTGACAACCAATTCGTTAAGAGCAAAATTCATTTTTTTGATACCGGGGTGTTCCGGTGAGGTTTCGATAGCGACCAAATTCCGTTCGCTGATAGTATATTGTCCTTTAAAATATAATTCAACGGCTTTTTCCAATTGTTCTTTTTGCACGGTTGCCAAAAAACCAAGCCGTCCGGCATTAATTCCGAAAACAGGGATATTTTTATCACGGATATATGTCAATGCCCTTAAAATAGTGCCGTCACCACCGTAAGTAAAAAATACATTTGTATCGGAGGGAAGGTCTTCACAATTGCTAAAAGTGCGAAACGAAGGATATGATTTTAATAAATAACCTGTATCAACTTTCGAAAGATTGCGGTGCTGCAACAGTTTTTCATAAAAATCTTTTTGAAAAAGGATTTCAACTTTATGCTTCAATAAAATATCAAGTAGTAAAAGCAAATAAGTAAATGATTTTTCAGGCCGGTAATAGCCGTATATGGCGACTTTTTTCATTATCGTAATTTGACAGGGTAAAATTAAGAAAAATTACAGGATATTTTTAGTTTATTTCATAAAAAATGCCCCAAAACAGGGGCATTTAAAAATTTATGATTGTTTTGTTTATCCGGCTTGGGCAATATACATATCGATATCTTTGGCTTCTTTTGACCCGGGATATTTTTCTTTGATCAGTTCAAAATATTTTTTGGCTTTGGCTTTATCACCTTGGTCAAGCGCCAATCTTCCGGCTTTGAAATAATACATGGGTGCTGTAAATTCATTATCCGAAGTTTTAGCGGCTTTTTCGTAATATTCCATAGCATCTTTTGGTTGATTGAGTTCCATAAAAGCATCTCCGATAGTCCCGTATGCCATAGATTGTAAAATATCATCGTCGCCGTCAAATTTTGATAAATATGAAACGGCATTTTTAAAATCGCCCTTTTTATAATAAATCATACCGATATAAAAATTGGACAAATTACCGGCTTTAGTACCGCTAAATTTTTCTTTTACTTGCAAAAAGCCATATTTCCCGTCTGCTCCGTTTAATGCTTTATCAAAATTATCAAACTTTATAGAATCTTGGGTAGCAGTGAGCCCTTGGTCAAAATATTTTTGGGCGGTAACCAAATCATTAATAGCTTCTTGTTCTTTGGGTTGCTTGATGTTACGGTCATACCACATATATCCGGCCACTAAAATGATAACAGCAGCTAATCCGGTAAATATCCACTTTTGATTTTTTTCTAAAAATTTTTCTAATTTTGAGGCGCCTTCATCTAACGAAGTAAAAACTTCCGCAGTTGTACTTTCCTTGGCAAGATAATCCAGCTCTTTACCGGATTTTTTTTCTTTTTTATATCCTTTCTTTTTATAAGTTGCCATAATTGCATTTTTTTCGTGACTGCAAAGATAAGGGTTTAGTTTTAAAAATTAAAAATTATTTTCGTTGAATTTAGCACCTTGATACTTAACGGATTTGACGGTAATAATGAAAATGATAGCTGTGTGTTCTGTCAGGATGTAAAATATGAAACAAGTCATTTAAAACCTTGTCGGGACGCGTATTGGATTCTTCAAAATACAACACACCGCCACCAGGACCGCGGGTCATATTGTATGTATAAATCCGGTCATTTTGAAAAGCTTTGAAATCTTTAGCTGCCGGCATACTTTTGAGAATAGCATCTCTACTCACTAGCATGCCCGGATTGAGCCAAACATCGGCTTTTGGCAACTGCATTAAAACATTTTCATAATTTAATGTGATACTGCCACTGTGGGTATCATCTTGCCAAACATATCTTCCGCCGGCATCTGCAATCAGCCTGGCAGCATAGCTTTTTCCTCCCGGAACAAACCATTTGTCGCCAAACGAACCGCCTTGAAAAATCAAAGGTTTTTGACTAATAGTGTCAATTTGTTGCTTGATTTTTAAGTAGTTGGATTCAATTTTATTAAAAATACTGTCCGCTTGTTTTTCTTTTCCAAACAACAAACCGAACACTTTGAGCCATTCTGCCCGTCCCAAAGGATTTTGTTCCATCCAATCGGCATTGTATAAAACCGGAATACCGTTATTGGTAAATATTTCATCATTATGTTGTCCCTGTCCGCTACTGAATTGCATCAATAAATCGGGATGTAACATTAACAATTTTTCCGTATTGATATGCCGCCCGCTACCAATTTCTTTAATCTGTCCGGATTTTATTAATTTTCTGAATTGTGAATCGGAAATATATGATGTATGCGGGAAACCGATGAGTTTGTCTTGCAAGCCCAAAAGTTTGAGTGGCATCAAATGAGTGGTGGAAGTAACAACGATATTTTTTAACGGCACTTCGATAATTTGACAGGATTTTAAACTATCGGGCAATGTTACTCCGGATTTTTTCAACACGTAATTGTAGTCAGATGCACCGGGATAAGCTTTTGTAATTTTAAGTATTTTAAATTTGCCAAAATCTTTGATTTGAATATGATTAGCGTATTTGAATGTTGAAGCGGACGGGATGTTTTTTTGCGGTTTGCCGGTTTGTTTGCAAGAATTTAAGAACAGAAAGGAGAAAAGTAAAATAAAACAGCCTAAAACCTTGACGACGGTAGTTTGTATAATTGAAAACTGAAGTGTAGGGAATAGGTTATTCATTTCAGATTTTAGATTTTAGATTTTAGATTTTAGGTTCTCTATTCGGGAGGCACATATTTCTAAAAACATAACTTCTTGATTTATAATATTTTAAATTGAAGTTATATAATAGATACAGCTAATTTTCATTTATCCTTCTTTTTAAATCCATTCGCTCATGTAATATTCTAGTAATCTCGATAAAATGCCCTTTAATTTTCCTGTAAAATATGATGTGCCGATTGGCCTTTACTCCGAAAAGCTCCGGTTTTATCTCATCATAATTCCGGCCTAATTCAGGATTATCTGTAATATCTTGACAAATATCTAAAAGCATTTTGTAATATCTATCTGCTTGATTTTCCGACCAATTATCAGCAGTGTATTGCCAAATTCCATTTAAGTCGGAAACTGCTTTTCTTGTCAATTCATATTTAGCCATTTTTATTTCTATCTGCTTTTAATTTATCAAGATTCTTTTTCGGATCGAAATCGTGTGCTATTCCGCTTTCAATCCCTTCTTGAATAGCATTTCTTAAAGCTATAAATTTACTTTCCTCATTCTCTAAAAGACGAAGTCCCGCACGAATTACCTCACTAACATTTTTATAGCGACCGGAAGAAACTTGATTTTTAATAAATTGGTCAAAATAATCTCCGAGTGATATTGACGTGTTTTTCATATCCGTTAATAATTTTTACAAAGTTACCAATTTTTGGTAAACAATCCAATTTTATTTCGGTTATCAAATTTATACCAAACTACTTTTTAGGAAATTTCATCCGGTAATCGACATTGACTTTGCCTTTTGAGATGTTTTCAAGTTTGCGTTTCAGCAGGCGTTTTTTAAGACTACTCAACCGGTCGGTAAACAAAATACCATCGAGATGATCGTATTCGTGTTGGATAACGCGGGCCAGCAATCCGTCAATTTCTTCGGTATGCAAGTTAAAATTACGGTCAAAATATTTGATTTTGATTTTACTGTGCCGCGTGACGTCTTCATTGATACCGGGGATACTCAAACAACCTTCGGTAAAAGCCCATTTATCACCGGTTTCTTCTAAAATCTGCGCATTGATAAACACTTTTTTACCTTTTAATTGTTCTTTTTCGGCCTCACTCATATTTTTGTCAAGCTCTATAAACGGCTCGGCATCAATTACAAACAAACGGATAGACCTGTCAATCTGCGGCGCCGCCAACCCGACACCACTGGATTCATACATGGCTTCAAACATATCGTCTATCAACTGTTGCAATCCGGGATAGTCGGGCGATATATCTTTGGCTATTTTGCGTAAATTCGGATGTCCATAAGCTAAAATGGGAAATTTCATATTTTATTAGTTTGTGTTTTTATACTTTTCAAATTCGATTTGAATAAGATTTTTTAATTGGTTAAAATTGTATTTCAGTGTGTTTGAAGTGATTGTAATTGGCGTGCCATAAGTTCTCAAATTTGCTTTCATCAGCTTGGTTTTCAAGCCATTTTTTGATTTTTCAATGTATTCTTCAAGATTTTTAACCTTGATTAACAAAAATTTTGTTGACATTACCTGTCCGGTTTGAATATTGGTAATATTTTTCCATTCAATTAATTCGATGCTTGACGCATTTGAATTGTCTGTTATACCGTTTTGATCTATGATTAAACCCGGCTTTTTGTCAAAAAGTTTTTTTACACCGTAAATTCCAGCTGTTCCGAAAAACAAGATTCCGGTAATGCCTGTAATTTTAATGACAACAGGATTCCTTAATAATTGTAATGAATTACTTTGAAAATTTTTTGCATTAACGAATAGCCATATTCCGGCAATGACAAATAAAAATGAAATGATTGTCAAAAAGATTATCTTATTTTTACTTAATGGAATTTCAATTTTATTATTCATTCACGATTGACTTAACGCTTTTCTTTTTTCTTTGCAAATATACGGATAAAACGGGAAAGCTGATTTTATAACCGGTCATAAAATGAACTTGTTCAACTCCTCCCGGATGTTTTGCCAACCCGGCATAAAATCATCCATTAGTTTTTTAAACCGCTCATTGTGTTTTTTTTCCAGCAAATGCACCAATTCGTGAACGATGATGTATTCCAAATGTTTTTCGGGCTTTTTGACAAGTTCCAAATTGATCCAAATTCTTTTTTCTTCGGGATTGCAGGTTCCCCAACGGGTTTTCATTTTTTTGATTTTTATTTCATTGACCTGCACATTGATTTTTTTCTCCCATTTGGGAATCAGGCGTATTAAATCTTCACGGAGGTTTTTTCGCAACCAATTTTCGTAATAATTACGCTTTTGACGCGTATCATAGTGTGCCGGAACAAACAGATAAATGTATTTCTTATTCCTGATTTCAATATTAGGACGACTGGCGTGCTCTACGCGCATAATATATCTTTGTCCTTTGAAATAATGACTTTCCCCGGATATGTATTGCCGCTCGCTTTGGCGGGCTTGGGCTTGAAAATTGGCAATATGTTTTTTTATCCAAGGTAATTTTTTGATGATAAACAACCGGATGGTTTCATCCTGCACATGCCGGGGAACCGACACCCTTACCCGGCCATCGGGAGGCAAGACGTTCAGATGGATGTTTTTGATGTCTTTTTTCAAAACCTGAACCGCCATGTTTTGTATGGTCAATATTTTTTGTTCCATACTTTTCAATATTCTCTTTGATTACGAACAATTTCAAAAACCCGTTCGGTTAGTTCTTGGTCTTTCAGGATTTTGTAAATGGCATTTTTTACTTGTCGTTCGCGAATAATATTACCACGCCAATCGTCTTGAACGGCTTGCCGCACGGCTTCGTCCAATTGCAAAGTCAATGCTTCGCGGTTTTCAATGTCTTCCAAATTATCATACAGGGCTTTTTTGGCCGGACTATTACCGATATTTTCCGGGTATTGTTGCGTAGCATGTTCTTGGTAATAAATTTTGCGGGTCAAAGCTTCAATTTCTTTCAAATAGGCTTCGTATTCAATCATTTTTTCTTTGCGACGACGCACCAAATCTTCCAATATTTCCGACATTTTTTCATAGTAGGCCGGATTGACTTCTTTTTCTTCAATAATCAATCGCCGCACATTATTTTCGATGGTTTCGGCTACGGCGTCCTCATCTTTGGCAATATCTTCGGGCAATCCCATGATAATGACACCAACGCCTTCCAAAGCAATGATTTCCAGTAGCGATGTATCGTTAAACGAAGCTAATTTTTTGCTGGCTTCGGCATCGATGTAGGTATCAATCAAGTGACGCATGGCAGGATCATAGACTTTCAAATCCACATAATCGCCGCTCATCAGCTTGATTTCATCTCTGACAGCAACGTAATGCTCTACTTTTTCCTTGATTTCCCTTTGTTCAGTAGGGGTATATTTCATTTTGTCCAGTTCATTGGCGGCATTGGTATAAGCCCTCACCAGTGCGGCAACCTTTTTGTAAAACTCCAAACGCAATTGTTGGTATGGTTCTGATTTGTCGCCAATGAAATAAGCTTTGTATTCTTGAATACCTCGCGGATAGGCAACGCCTTCGGTCATCAAATCCAATTGTTCCAAAAGCATGTCTAAACGCTTGCGGGCTTCGGTCAAGCGATCTTTGAGTATGCCTTCCACATCTTCGGGGTCGTAGCCCGAAAAGGCCCCCGAAGTATAGTCCTTTATGGCTTTTTGAACGTTTTGAAACAAGTCGCGGTAATCCACAATGTAGCCGTATTCTTTGTCTAATTCATCGCCCAAATCTTTGTCGTCCAAGCGGTTTACACGGCATACGGCTTGAAACAATCCGTGGTCGCGCATGGATTTGTCAATGTATAAATAGGTAGCACTGGGCGCATCAAAGCCGGTCAAAAGTTTGTCCACCACAATCAGTAGTTTCATTTGTCCGGGTTCTTTTACAAACTTCTTTTTGACTTCTTTTTCAAATTTATCAATCCACACCTCTTTGACCGCTTCATCTTCGGAAATGTTGTAGTAGTCGGCAATCATCCGGCGGTAAACCTCGTATTTTTTCAGACTTTCCGCTTTGCCTTCTTCGCCGGTGGCTTCACCTTTGATAGTGCTTATGTCAGGACGATATGAGGTAACAATGGCTAATTTATCAAATCCTTGGGTGCGGAAAATTTCATAATACTTACAAGCTTCATACACACTACCGGCTACGAGTATAGCATTACCGCGCCCGGTGACCAAACGGGGTTTTTCGGCAAAATCCAGAATAATATCACCTACGATTTTATGCATTCGGTCTTGCGAACTATACAATTTTTTTAAAGTTCCCCAGCGTTTTTTAATTTGGGCTTTGGCAATATCGGTCAGCCCTTTGGTTTTGGCTTCAAACCAACGGTCTATTTGTTCCTCCGATGTGATGTATATGTCCACATCGCGGGCTTCGTAGCGCAAATCCAGTATAACTTCGTCATCTACGGCTTCGTCGAATTTGTAAGTATGGATGTATTTACCGAAACGTTGCAGGGTGGTAGGTTTGTCGGCTTTGAGCAAGGGCGTCCCGGTGAAGCCGATAAACAGCGCATTGGGGAGCAATTGCTTCATGGCATCGTGTAATTTGCCTGATTGGGTGCGGTGGCATTCGTCCACAAAAACATAGATGTCGCCTTTGGCTTCAAAATCCGGCGGCAAGTTTTGCCTCAATTCGTCCATGAACTTGTCGTAACCGGTGCCGGCGGCTTCCACCCGACCGAATTTGAACACCAACGAACACATCAAACGTTCTTGACTTTTGTTGAGCACGTTCACCAAATCCCGTGCCGATGTGGTGCGGTAAATGTCTTCGTCCACGCCATTGAAAACCTTTTCGATTTGTTCGTCCAGCTCTTCGCGGTCGGTGATGATGAGCACGCGGGCTTGGGGCTTGTTGGCTAATAGCCATTTGGCAAGCCATACCATGGTCAGGGATTTACCGCTGCCTTGTGTGTGCCAAATGATACCGCCTTCGCGTTGTCGGATGCTTTCCTGTGCCGCTTTGACGCCAAAATATTGATTGTGGCGCGGCACTTTTTTGATACCGGCATCAAAAACGATAAAATCATGTATCAGTTCCAGCAAGCGCTCCTTGTTGAGCAAGCGGTAGAGGTCGCAGTCCAACAGGTTGTCTGCTTTTTCGCAACGGTCTTTGGGCAGGGTGCGAGGTATGCCTTGTTTCCGGTTGTGGTTAAATTCGGGATTTTCTTCTTTCCATTCCAGATAATAGCGTTCGGGCGTTTCGATGGTGCCATAGCGCAACCCTTGCGTATCGTTACCTGCCATGACCAATTGAATGGTGGTAAAAAAGTCTTGGATAAATTCTTTTTTCTGATTGTCCAGGTTTTGGCGGATACCTTCGGAAACGGACATTCGCGAACGTTTGAGCTCCAACACCCCCATGGCAATACCGTTGATGTAGATGACGATATCGGGGCGTTTGGTGTGCCGCCCGCGAACGGTTACCTCTTCGGCTATGGCAAACCGGTTATTTTGCGGATTGTTCCAATCGATAAAGCGGACCCGCACCGATTGTTCGCCCGGACCGGGGGAAACACTCATCCCGTATTTGAGGTATTGGTAAACAGCTTTGTTGCGGTCATACAAGCTTTTTTGTTGATCGCCGGCGGTTTTTTTGAGCCGGACAACGGCTTTTTTGATGATATCATCCGCATAGCCTTGTTTTTGCAAAAAATCTGTCAGGTATGTTTCTTCAATATTGCTGTTATGCTCACGGTCTTGCCAGTTGCCCCAATAATCATAGCCCAGGGCATCTTGAAAAAATTGAATGACCCGGTTTTGGGTTTGTCGTTCGCGTTGGTTTACGGGTAGGCTCATAAGCTTGGAGTTTTTGCTGTTTGACTGTTGATTAACCGCACTTTACCGGTCAGTAGCAGTGCCATGGCACCTTTTTTTAGGTTTTCGTATTTCCGTTTGAGTTTTTCAAGGGCTTCGATTTCCGCATCCATATCCGATAAGATTTGCGCAATGGTTTGTTGTTCTTCAAGGGTTGGGGGATATGTAACTTCCAAATCCTCTAAATCTTTACCATATAGATGATGAATTGTAATACCACTAGTTTTTTTCGCTATTTCTTTTCTTTTTACTTTATTGATATAGTATGATAAAAATACTGTATCAATTTTAGTTATTGGTCTTAAAATTATTATATCTCCACCAAGTAATATATTATCTTGCAAAATAGTTGATGCTTTTGCTAAATCAATTCCTGTTGTTGTTGTTGAACCGGGTAATAAAATGTCTCCATATTTAGAAAAAACACCTTCAAGATAGTTAGTCTTGCTATTAACATTTTTGATTATCTCTTTATAAGTTGTAAATAATTCTCCATATAATAAGCAATTGTATTTCCCATTCTCTTCTAATTTTGACTTTGATAATCCTTGTCCTTTAAAGATTTTCATAACCTCCCCCAACTTCTTTTTCACCCATTTGCCGGTAAACCCGGGCAGGCGTTTTTGTCCGGTGAGCAGTTGTTGCATAGTGCCTTTTTTGATGGCGGTCTTTTTTTGTATCAACCGGTTGAGCTGTTCTATTAAGCTGTCCATACCGGACAATATACGGGCTATGGCTTGTTGTTCGGGTAGTGGGGGAAGGGGGATTTTTAAATATTTAAATAATTCCTTTGATAAATTATATCTTGTAGCACCTTGGGCAACACTTGAAAAAATTTTCCGTCCGTAATCACTGTTTATAAGGTATGACAAAAATATACCATCAATATCATCATTTTTGAGTCTATAACCAAAACAAAAACTATTCAAGTAAGTATTTTTTAAGTCTTCCATTAGGATTGCACACATTCCAACCTCTTCAGGTGTTTCAGATGAAGTATTAAAAAACAAATCACCTTTCTTTACCTTGTTTTGGTTTTCTCCTCCTTCTATGTCAACTTTTTCTAAATCATTTATATCAATTTTTATATTGTTTAGAACATTTAGGAATGGAATATAATAACTACTACCTTTTCCAAAATCTTCTTTTTTCTTTCCACTCAATCCGCTATAAGTAGTTCCAATATCCTTAAACTTTTTCACCTCCCAATCCCCGGGAATAATGCCTATTTCGGTTTGTTTATAGCCGTTTGGTATGTTGTTTTGTTCGGTCATCGGTGGCATATTAAATTTCAAATCCCATAAGTTTTAAATGTTTCTTTACTTTTTGTTCCAATTCGTTTACTTGTTGTTCTATTTCGGGTAAAGGCGTTTCATAGCGTTCGTAGAGTTCTTTGATGCGGTTAAGCATTTGCAGGATGATATCTTCGGCTTCGTCGTTGATAC
>JALVST010000101.1 GCA_027024205.1 Flavobacteriales bacterium
ATCAATATTTATAGAAATTTTGGAGTGTTATAAAAAATATTTGATGAAAAAATAATTTATGCCGAAAATTAAAAAAATTAAACAAAAAAAGAGGCCGTCTCTATTACTTTTGTGACAGCCTCTTTTTAATAACCTGCAAATGTATTTTATTTATCAAAAGTCAAATCTATCAAGTTTTATAAATCTATTAAGGCTTTATATTTTTTAAAAAAAGTAAAGTTTATAAATTATCATAAATTTTGTTATACAAATCAATGTATTTTTCTTTTACGGCTCTTCTTTTTAGCTTCATAGTAGGTGTCAAATGACCGGCATCCACCGTCCATTCATCAGGTGTCAGTTCTATAATTTTTATTTTTTCCCATTTACCGAAACCTTCATTATATTTTTCCACTTCTTGCATAATCCGTTCTTTAACTTTGGGATTATTGGCTATTTCTTCAAAGGTTTCCCCTACATTTATTTCGTGTCTTTTAGCCCATTCTTTGATAAAAGGGAATGCCGGTTGAATAATGGCTGCTACCAATTTTTGGCCTTCTCCAACAACCATGATTTGTTCGATAAACGGTGATTGTTTCATAGCATTTTCTATCAACTGCGGGGCTACATACTTTCCACCGGAAGTTTTAAACATTTCTTTTTTCCGGTCTGTTATCTTCAAAACGCCGTCTTCGTCGAGAATACCGATATCTCCGGTATGAAAATAACCGTCGGTAAATACTTCGGCTGTTTTTTCCGGGTCTTTATAATAGCCGACCAACATATTAGGGCCTTTGGTCAAAATTTCACCGTCTTCGGCAATTTTAACTTCAACTATATCTATGGGACGTCCCACAGTTCCGATTTTCCAAATATCGTTTGGTGAATTAACCGAAACCACTCCGGAAGTTTCCGTGAGTCCGTAACCTTCCAAAATATATAAAGTTGCAGCATTAAACACGCGTTGTAATCGCGGTTGTAAAGCAGCACTTCCCGAAACGATATACATTAATTCGCCTCCGAGTGCTTCACGCCATTTACTAAAAATAAGTTTACGAGCCAATTTTAATTTAAAACTATACGGAAATTTATCAACCTTCTTAAAATCAAATTCCTGTCCGACCTTAACCGCCCAAAAAAACAGTGCTTTTTTTATACCGGATAATTCTTGTCCTTTGGCAATAATCTTGTCATAAACCTTTTCTATCAAACGCGGTACCGCTGTAAACAAATGCGGTTTGACTTCCCTGATATTCTCTCCGATTTGATCAATAGATTCAGCAAAATAAATTCTAAATCCTCTGTAATAATACAAATAATGAATCATCCGTTCAAAAATATGACAGGAGGGTAAAAAGCTAATCACACGGGCATCATCCGGTAATTCGGGAACTCTTTTAGCTGAAGAAATAACAGTTGTCACAACATTTTTATGTGTTAGCATTACCCCTTTGGGACGACCTGTTGTCCCTGATGTATAAATAATGGTTGCCAAATCATCTTCTTTAACAGACTTTTTCCTTTCGTCCAATTTTTCTTGTAATGAATTATCCGCTCCCATATCCATAATTTCTTGCCAAGAACGTTCACCAGCCACCGGATCAAAAGTAAAAACTCCTTGTAATGAAGGTATATTAGCTTTTACTTTATTGACTTTTTCCAAAATCTCCTCATTAGATACAATAATGTATTTAACCTCGGCATGATTAAAAATATATTCGTAATCTTCAGACGAAATGGTCGGATATACCGGAACATCCTGCGCCCCGACTTGTAAAATACCGATATCGGTAATATTCCACTTGGTTTGATTGTTATGAGAAATAATGGCAATTTTATCGTCCGGTTGAACACCTAACTTGATCAATCCTCTACTAAATTGATTGGCTTTTTCATAAAAATCAACCGATGAGGTTTTTTCCCATTTACCATTGATTATTGTGACCAAAGCCTCCTCATGCGAATAAGTTTCTTTTAAATATTCTACAAAGTCAAAAAGTCTTTTAATAGTCATAGTTTTCTATTTTGGTTTTGGCTTACAAAATAGAAAAAAATTTTTTATTAAAGAAATTATTAAACAATTTTGGACTCTATATTGATGATTTTTTACTTTTTTTTGAATATAATAAAGTATCTCTTTTAATACCTGTTAGTTTCAAAAGGAACAAGCGGAAAAAAAAATACATTTTTATTGTTTCAGCTACAAGATTATCGTTTCTATTATGTTTAAAGGAATCATATTTTCAACCGGTTATCAAGTTATTCAATAACCAAAGCTTTAACTGCTTGACCTTGAACGGTTTCAATATGAAGAAAATACATCCCGGCAGGTATTTGACCAATACCGATACATTTTTGATTTTGATTATACGCAACCTGAATTTCCTTACCGGAAAGATCATACAAAGAGATATTTATTATTTCCGTATTTTGACATTTCAAATACAATTTTGATTGTCCGGCTTTGACCGGAACAGGATAAATTGCTAAGTCAATCGTATTGTTATTTTGAACGGATGAACCGGGATTCCAAATGGCGTTAATCCATTCGGGATGGTCTATATACGGATTGCGATTGCCTTGATAAGTGTAAACAGCATTATTCCGGTCTATTTCTCGCTGACTAACAGGGTCTTGTGCCGCCCAATCTAACAAAACATGTAAAAACCAATCGGTAAAAACCTTATTGGCGCTACCGTCAAGCATGTCACTGTTTCCCCAACCGGGAATTTGGTCTTCGTAACGGGTCGCCACATAAAATAACATCCGGGCAATATCCCCTTTAAATTCATCAATGGGTTCAAAAACAGTCCCCGAATAACCATAAACCGTATTATGTCCTAATTTGGAACCGTTTTGCGAAGTCCACGACGGGTTATTAACTTCCCCGAAAGGATAATTGCTACGCATACCGTTGACTTTTCCATCAGACGGCACGACAAAATGCGCATCGGCTTTCATAGGCATGGCAGAACCAAAAATACTTTGAGGTATCAAATGTTCCCGGTTATAACAGTCGCCTTCATGAACGTATTGTCCGCAAGTATTTTGATGATGATAATAATTATAAGGATCAACACCATTCGGGTTTTCGGAATACATATCCAAAACGGTTCCGTCATTTTCATAATAATGGTCGGTATCAGTTGTTTCGTAAGCATTGTATAAGTCACTATACGAATGCGGATTATGTCCGTTAGTTATAATATTTTTTAAAGCGGTTTTGAGCTGGTAACCCGTTAGTCCTTGGGCATTATCATAATAACCGTTGGGGATTTGCCCGGAAGTTACGGATAAAAAAATCAGCGCTAAGAATACAAAATATTTCTTCATTACAAATGCTTTTTTAGTTTGGCCATGTAAAATCCGTCACCCTTTACCGCCGACGGAAATACGGTTACATCATCTACAAAGGTATAATTTTTATGTGTGCTTAAAAAATCATTTACAATCATTTGATTTTCCATTGGCAAGATAGAACAAGTTACATAAATTAAATACCCACCCGGTTTTAACATCTGTTCGTAATCAGTTAAAATATTTTTTTGTAAAATATTGATTTTCTTTATTTTATCAGGATTTAATTCCCATTTCAAGCCGGGATTCCGGCGCAAAGTTCCCAAGCTGCTACAAGGCGCATCGAGTAACAAAATATCCGCTTTATTATGATTTTTTTTGATAATTTCCGGCGTAATTACAGCGGCTTCCTTTATATTTTTTACACCGTTACGTTTAGCCCGCCGTTTTAATTCTACAATTTTCTCCGGAAAAATATCATAAGCCATAATTTGCCCTTTATTTTGCAACAGTGTAGCCAAATGTAAAGTTTTACCACCAGCCCCCGCACACGCATCAATGACCGTATCGCCCGGCCGTACACCGGTAAACGGCGCTACCAACTGCGACGAAATATCTTGGATTTCGAATAAACCTTGCCGGTATGATTTTAAATGCGTCAATTTTTTGCGTTCTTTGATAAATAATGCCTCTGGATATTCCGGATTTAGAAAACTTTTAACGTCTTCATTTTCTAAAATTTTTATCAATTTTTCAGGTTTAATTTTAAGTGTATTTACCCGGATAGTCAAAGGCGCTTCTTTGTTCATAGCCTTTAACTCGGTTATCCAACGTCCGCCTAATTGCGCTTTACCCAACTGAAAAAGCCAATCGGGAATGGATTGCCGTATTGCTTCGCTATTTATATTATGAAAATTCTGAAATATCCGGTCCCTGTCAATTTGTTGAAAATCAGGCCAATCCGGTAAATTAATTTGATTTAAAACAGCCCAAACGCCTAATATTTGCCATTTTCCTTCTCTTGTTAGAATATCTGTTCCTGCCAAATATTCATACAAACGTTTCCACCTTACGATATCGTAAAGCACCCGGGCAAGAAATTTCCGGTCACGGCTACCCCATTTTTTGTTCGATTTCAGCAAACTATTGATAGTCTTATCCGCTTGTTTTTGACGGTTAAAAACCTCTTCGAGTGCCTCTATGACGGCTTTTGCCAAATTATGGTGCCATTTCATTGAGTTGAAGGTTAGAAGTTAGTGCTTGGTGCTGTTATTTATTACTTGTTACTTAAATACTTAACATTATATGATTAGATGCTTTTAACTAATGTTAATTTCATACTTTTGTATGGTAAAAATAAAACATTTGAAAGACTTTTTTAAACATATTTTCGATTTATACATCATCTTAAATATCCATGTTGCGTTAGCGGTTACGGCTCTGTATTTGGTTTTTAATCTGCAACGGGACATGGTTTATATGATATTTTTATTTACTTCTACTATTGTTTCCTACAATCTTATCCGGCTTATCAGTTTCGGCAGCAACCGTTTTTTTATCAAAAAATATTATGCCCGTTACAAGAGAGTGATTATTTGGTTTCTTGTCACAACGGGATTATCTATGCTTATAAGTTTTTTTAAATTGGATTTGACCACGCAAATAGCTTTGATACCGCTTTTCATCATCACTTTTATGTATAACTTTGATTATAAAAATCTTCCGAAATTTCGCGACAATGGTATTCTAAAAATCTTGATTGTAGGTTTTGTATGGGCAGGATTGGTTATATTGATACCGCAATTTCAAAGTATCGACCAAACAATAATTTTAAGGATACTTTTGGTATTTTTTTACATTGTCATGTTGACCACCGGTTTTGATAAACGAGACATCTTAATCGACCGCAGTAACCTGAAAACTTTGCCGCAACTCTTTCCTAACCGCATGTTTCTTGTCTATTTAATTTTCTTTATTATTTTATCCGTTTTAAATTTTTTACTTTATCAAACAACAAACACCTTTTGGATAAATGAGAGTATTATTTTTCTTTCCTCATTGATGAGTTACCGTTCCAATACGGAAAAATCATTTTATTACACGGCATTTTGGCTGGAAGCCATGCCGTTTTTTTGGTTTTTATTGACCTTTATCACAAAAAAAAATCCCACTGTGATAAGCGGGATTTTCTTTATTAAATTTTTATTTGTTAGAACTGTGCAGGTCTGACTAGTAAGTAAACATTGTCAAATTTAACTTCAGGAGAAGTATCTGTATTTTTCATCTGTAAAATAAGGTCCCAGATACTAGTTCCAGCACTCCATTGCTTCCAACTACTACTTACCATAAATTTTCCAGCACCGATTGCAGTCCAAGTAAAATCAGTAGCTACAATAGGATATTCATTTGTTGCTGGATTGGTATGATAAGCTTTTAATCTAAACATATGGTTATTTTTATTATTAGTTATAGATGTTACTCTTATTACTAATTTAACTTCTACATTTCCTAATTTATTAAAAATAGTAGGATCAATAACTGAACCTACATTAACTACATTAGAAAAAGTTGTTCCTGTATTATTTGTTACTTCTGTACCAGCCAAAAAAGGAATAGTAGTAACATAGTTACGTGCGGTTACATCTCCTTTAAACACACCGGCCATAGCTGTATTATCAGTGGCATCCACTTCACCGTAAACAGCAATGTGTATACCCGAACCATTGTTAGTAACTCTATTGTATGATGCTACCTGCTGACCATTACCGATACCATTTACTAAATTTTGAGAGGCGATGTGAATACCGTCTCCCGTACTAACAATATGATTAATTGTAGCAACATGCATGCCTGAACTGGTACCACCGATAATATTTTCACTACCTATTAATTTTGAAGTTCCGGAAGGTATTGAAGTTCCTCCTGAAGTAAGACCGATGACATTAGATACACCAATGTGTTGGCCGCTACCGGTACTAACAATATTGTTTATAGAACCATAATGATCTCCGGCCCCGTCTCCACCAATCACATTAACTTCCCCTACTCTTTTAGCATTACTGTCTCCTGAAACCGGTGTTGAATTAGCAGGATTAGTAGGATCAATTACAATACCCAACAAGTTTGTTGAACCGACATGAACTTCATTACCGGTACTAAATACATTGTTTAAAGAAGCTACATGATAACCGCCGCCGTCACCGCCGATAGCATTTACTTGTCCTACCCTCGAGGCATTACTATCTCCGGTTAAGGGCGTAAGGCTAGTAGGATCGTTAGGGTCAACAGTAACACTTAAAAGATTGGCTGTTCCTATTCTTGGCGCATCACCGGTATCAGTTAAATTATTTACCGTACCGAAATGTATTCCGGTTGTAATAGTATTAACATTATGCACATAGTCATGTCCTAAAATATTGGTATTTCCAACGTGCAATCCGTTTCCTGTTGAAACGATATTATTCACATCTCCGAAATGGTTCCCAGAACCGTCACCTAATATAACATTACTGGTACCGACACGCTTGGCCGCACCATCACCGGTTACCGGACCGATATTGGAAGGATTATTAGGATCTATCCGGGCACCTAATAAATTAACTGTTCCTGTATGTGAATTATCACCGGTAGAATAAATTTCATTAAAAATTCCTATTTTTTTTTCGTTACCGGAATTCCAGATTCTATTAAACATACCGTATTGAATACCATTACCCCTGCCACTCAATAAATTAAAATTTCCGAAGTGTGTTCCGTCTCCATTGTTATTGTTATAACCATAAAAAAGATAATTATTACCGCCACTATTACCTCTTATTATATTCATGTTAGCATATCTGTCACCGGAGGTACCACCACCGTTCAAATAGGTAGATAAACCCACATGGGTTCCATTGTTATTTCCCGTAACATAAGTATAAAGTCCATATTCATCCTTATCCACCCCATCTTGTCCGATAACAGCGGCTTCAAAACCTTCCAAAATAGGATAACTGGAAGTTCCGGGATCACCGCCAACTGTTGAATAGACACCTACTTTACCATGCGTTGTAATAGCTGTCCCGTCCACATCAAAATAAGCACCCAAGCGTAAAGGAATATCATTGGGATTTTCCAATTTGGCTTTTAAAAGAGTTGATTGTGCGTCACTATAAATATCCAATTGGGTATCAACCGTATTTTTTCCGATTGCTACTTGTCCCGTGTGGAACATATTGTCCGTTATATCTGTCGGGACATCGGTTGTTCCTACTTTATACCAATCTTTATCTTGGGACATTGCCGCAGATCCTACCGTTTGCCAATTAGTACCGTCCCAATACCAAAACGATTGCGTATCAGTATCATAAACAGTTAAACCTTCTTCTGAAATTGACATCGATGTTGACATGGTTGCTCTATCGGAAGTGGATATTCGCGGAATTAATATTCCCTTTTGCGAACCGCTTACGTCCAACATAGCATAACTGTTGGGAGCATTACCAGTCGTATTAATTGCTACTTGTGCATTAATAGATAAACTTGTTACAAAGATAGCAACAAAAACAAAAATAAAGTTTTTCATAATGTTTGTGTTTAAAATGTTTGTATTTAAAAATATTAGGTTACAATAACAAAATTACAACATTTTTTTTTATAAAAAAAATATTTTAAATTTAATTTTTATCATCAATAATGATAAATTCGGAACGTCTGTTTTGTCTATGTTCCATTTCGGTACATTTAACACCGTCTTTACAACGGTTAACCAGTTGGGTTTCACCGTAACCTTTGGCAGAGATACGTGAAGGATCAATACCACTGTCGATGATGTATTGTCTGGTGGCGTCAGCTCTTTTTTGAGAGAGTTTCATATTAAATGCCGCACTACTACGTGAATCCGTATGAGAACGTATTTCCAATTTTAAATAGGGATATTTTCGTAAAACTGCAATAACTTTTTCCAATTCGATAGCAGCTCGCGGGCCTATTTCATAACTCCCATATTCAAAATAAATCGGTTTTAATTCCAACAATTTTCCCAAATCCTTACCTTTGACAATACGTTCTTTTTTTGGTATTCCGACTTTGATAGTATCTTGCATTTTGGAGAATAAATCTTTTTCATCTCCTTTTTTAATTTCATTGGATTTATAAAACACATAAATATTATCTCGCATTTGGGCATTATTTCTACTAGAAGCAAAATAACCGTAATTCTTTTTGGTATCAATGGTAAATGAAAAATCGTCTTGGGGCGAGTTGATAGGTTTACCCAAATTGAGAATGTCACCAACCATTCCGTTTTCATCAAGATCAACGACAAAAATATCCAAACCACCGTATCCCAATTGGCCGTCAGAAGCAAAATACAATTTATTATCATCACTGATAAAAGGAAAATTTTCCCGTTCCGTTGTATTGACTTTGGGACCTAAATTTTGCGGATAACTATACGAATTATCTTCATAAATCTCAACATACCATATATCCGAACTTCCGAAACTACCGGGCATATCGGAAGAAAAGTACAGACGTTTTCCGTCGGGACTTAAAGCCGGGTGTGTATAAGTAAAATTTTCACTGTTAAAAGGTAGTTCTTCCACAGTTTTCCATTCCCCGTTTATTTTTTCGGCTCTGTAAATCTTAAGTTTACTGAGATTCTTATTGTCTTTTCCGGCTTTAAAACTGTTTCTAGAAAAATACATAGTTTTTCCGTCGGGGGTAAAAGTTGCCGACGACTCGTGAAACTCGGTATTAATGTTACCGGACAACGGATGTACTCCGGTTACATCGTCAGGGGCATTGATAGTTGCCTCATACAAGTCAAAGTAAGGCTGTCCGTTTTGCCATTTTTTTTTGTAACCGACCGGATGATAGCCGGCAGAAGCAAATATCAATTTGTTTTTTAAAATAACAGGAGCAAAATCGGAGAATTTGGTATTGATAGATAAACTGTCAATTTTGTAACTACTATATTCCAAAGGGATATCATTATCGTATAAGATATAGGATTTTCTTCTGATATTATTGGCTCTGAATTTGTCATCAACCAACGAATAATATTTTTGCAAATATTTATCGCCTTCTTTTCTTCTGCCACTGGCTTTTAAAGATTGAGCATATCTGAAATAATATTCGGGTTCCGGATCTTCACCGAGTTTAAATAATTTTTCATACCATTTAACAGCTTCACGGTATTCAGCTGTTTTAAAATACGAATCGCCCAATTTTTTATACAAATATCCGGAAACGTAACCTCGCTTGGCAACTTTTAAATAAATATCCCGTGCTTTGATATATTCATATCCTTGATAGAGTTGATCCGCTTTTTTTATCCCTTCGTCAATTTGGGCAAAAAGATCTATACTCGAAAGAAAAAACAAGAAAAAAAATATGATAATTTTATTCATATCAAACTATGTTAAAAGAATCTGGGTGATTGAAATCTCAAACTGTTTTCATCGCGGGTTAAGTAAATCCGTAATACTAATTCGTGCGAACCGTAATTGACTTTATAAATAGGATTTTGGTCCCAATCAAATGCATAACCAATATGGATTTGACGCGATACGTTAAATCCTACAAGCAAAGAGTATGCCGAATTTAACCGGTATGCCAGTCCGGTCGTTAAGGATTCATTCCATTGCATATTGACACTCAATTCAGCCGAAAGGGGCACTTTATCTACATAACGCACTATAAATGAAGGTTGTAAAGTCAATCCGTGATTATTCAATTCAAAATTATATCCTCCCATAGCATACGCGTGAAGTGGATGTTTATCCAACACAGGTAATTCTTTATAATATTTTTGCATATTTAAATTGGGGGCAGACAAACCGAAATACCAAATTTCAGAATAAATAAACATACCTACGCCTACATTAAAATCCAAGGTATTGATATCTTTACTGAATATTTCTTCCGTAGGGTCGAGAATATGTAATTTGTCCATATTAAGTTGTTGATTATACACACCGGCACTAAGTCCCAAGGATAAAAAGGTCGTAAAAGACAATTCCAAATTGTATGAAAATTGAAAATTACCGACTACTTTGCTCAAAGGTCCCAACTGGTCGTAATTGACACCTAATCCGAAAGCGACTTTTTCCAAGGGGTATTCAAAAGCCAAATCGGAGGTCATGGGGGCGCCTTCAATATTGAGCCATTGTTGACGATGCATCAATAACAACCCGATTTTACCCTTGACTCCCACTACTGCCGGATTGACCGCAGCTTTGTTATACATATATTGTGTATGCAACGGAAAATCTTGCGCTTGCAATCCGTAAAAATTCAAAATACCAAATATAAATATGTATAGAATGCGTTTCATATTTTGTTTATTTTATTATGTAAAGATAACCGGTTTTAGTTTGAGTTTTACCATCTTCATCTTTATATTCAAAGTAATAATAATAGGTGCCGGTAGTTAACAGATTGCCATTCATATCTTTTCCTTCAAACTTCACATTATTATTATCATAATTACGGCCTTTCCAGACTACATTTTGCCAACGATTTAAGATTATCATTGTATTTTCGGGATATTTTTCAATACTCTTGATATACATAAAATCGTTTTTACCGTTGCCATCCGGAGATATGGCCGTAAAAAATTCCAATACCCTGTCATCATAATCATCCAGATAATCGGGGATACCATCTCCATCCGTATCAACGGCATCTTCGGGTTCATTGTTTCCGTTCGGATCGGCTTGTTCGTTAATGGTTAAAATACCGTCGTTATCATCATCTGTATCGAGATAATTGGGAATGCCATCACCGTCGGTATCATCGTTCATCGGATTACCGTCTTGCGGGTAATTGTGAGGCAATTCCACATCCTCATAAATGGTAAAGATACCATCACCGTCATCATCCCGGTCGAGATAATCCGGAATATTGTCACCGTCGGTATCCAAAGCATCGTCAGGATAACCGTCGCCGTTATCATCGGGATGTTCATCATTGGTTAAGACATTGTCGTTTTCATCATCATCATCCAAGGGGTTGATAATACCGTCAGCATCCGTATCCAATAGATTATATAATAAGGTGTTGCTATCCGGTGAAGTTTCTATTTCATCTACCACACCGTTCAAACCTACATTGCCTTCCAAAACGCCATCCATATTGGTATCTGTTCCGACCGGGACAGATAAACGACCGGATTCCGCCGTATCAAACAATACATCGTTATCGGATTTGACATCGAAATGATTGGGTAGGCCGTCGCCATCCACATCAAAACCGGCTTCTATTTGTCCATTCGTATTTTGAACGGTATTATCATTATCATCATCATCAACAAACACGGGATATCCGTCATTATCAGCATCAGTCATCGGATCGACACCGTTACTTTCGTCCACATCAAGGATACCGTCGTTATCGTCATCCAAATCTACCGAATCATTTACCCCGTCATGGTCAAAATCCGACGCATCAAGATAATCCGGTATAGTATTATTATCTGAATCCACAGCATCTTCGGGTTCATGGTTTCCGTTCGGGTCAGGACTTTCATTAACGGTTAAAATACCGTCACCGTCATCATCCGGATCCAAATAATTGGGAATACCGTCACCGTCGGTATCGTCATTTTGCGGATTGCCGTCTTGCGGATAATTATTTGGCAATGCGACATCTTCGTAAATTGTATAAATACTATCGCCGTCATCATCCGGGTCCAAATAATCAGGCACGCTGTCCGTATCGGTATCAGTGGCATCATCGGGAAGATTATTACTATTATCATCCGGATGTTCATCGGCACTGGGAACATTGTCCCCGTCATCGTCATTATCGATAGCATCAATTATACCGTCACCGTCTGTGTCTTGCAAAGTGTAAAGTAATACACCACTGTCGGGTGCCGTTTCCAATTCGTCCACCAATCCATTATTACCGACATTACCTTCCAACATTCCGTCATTATTAGTATCCGTTCCTACCGGTACTGTCAATCTACCGGATTCGATATGGTCGTAAAGATTATCCAAATCGCTACTGACATCCAAATGGTTGGCAGCGCCGTCGCCATCTTCGTCAAAAGCCGGTTCCACAGCATTGTTAGCATCACCAACCGTATTGTCGTTATCATCATCATCGAGGAATGCCGGCACTCCGTCGTTATCAGCATCGGCAAACGGATCTATTCCATGGTATTCATCCACATCGGGGATACCGTCATTATCATCATCAATATCGTCAACATTGAGTATGCCGTCCAAATCGAAATCAATAGTCGGGTCTGAATCATCGAGATAGTTAGGGATACCATCGCCATCCCAGTCTTCGGCATCCTCAGGTTCGTTATTACCGTTTGGGTCGGCTTGTTCGTTAATAGTCAAGAGTCCGTCATTGTCATCGTCCACATCTAGATAGTTGGGGATACCGTCGCCATCGGTATCATCATTGGTTGGGTCTCCGTCTTGTGGATAATTGTTATTGATGGTTACATCTTCAAATATTGTATTGATACCGTCACCGTCGTCATCGGCATCCAAATAATTGGGTATGCCGTCGGCATCAGAATCAACGGCATCATCAGGATAATGATTATTGTTTGAATCTGGATATTCACCGGTTGTCGGGACATTATCACCGTCATCATCGGTATCTAGAAAATCAGAGGTATTGTCACTATCGGTATCTTGTAGCGTGTAATTTATAGTATTACTATCAGGTGTAGTTTCCACCACATCTGCCAATCCGTTAGAACCTACCGGGTCGTCAATCATACCATCCATAGTAGTATCTGTCCACCCGGTACTACCGGATTCTACCAAATCGTACAAGCCGTCACCGTCGGCATCGCGGTCAAAATGATTGGGAATACCGTCGCTATCCAAATCGTAAATAGGCTCTACTGCATTGTTATTGTCACCAATACCCGGGTTACTGTCATTATCATCGAGGAATGCCGGGACGCCGTCATTATCATCATCAGCTTCGGGATTTAAACCACCGTATTCAAGGATATCGGGGATACCGTCGTTATCATCATCTATATCAACATCATCAGTAATACCGTCATTGTCGTGATCATTTATTAAGTTACAACAATCCAAATAATCGGGAATACCGTCACCATCGGTATCAACTGCATCTTCGGGTTCGTTATTGCCGTTCGGGTCGGGATTTTCATTAATTGTCAGAATACCGTCGTCATCATCGTCCACATCGAGATAATTGGGAATCCCGTCGCCGTCAGTATCATCATTTCGCGGGTCTCCGTCTTGCGGATAGTTATTGTAAAGGTCCACATCTTCAAATATCGTATTGATGCCGTCGCCATCATCGTCAGTATCGTGATAATTGGGATTGCCGTCCAAATCCATATCCAAAGCGTCATATGGATAACGGTCGCCGTTTAAATCGGGATATTCATCAACTGTGGGGACGTTATCATTGTCATCGTCTGTATCGAGAAAATCGGGGATACCATCATTATCCCAATCTAAAAGCGGGTAATTTAAATTACCGCTATCAACGGGATTTTCCAAATCGTCCACCAGCCCATTGGTTCCGACATTACCTTCCAAAATACCATCGGGTTGCACATCCGTTCCTACGGGAATAGCCAAACGGCCTGACTCAGCTGCATCGGCCAAACCGTCGCCATCGCTATCAATATCGAAGTGATTGGGGACACCGTCGTTATCCAAATCGAAAGCCGGTTCTACGGCATTGTTGTTATCGCCGATTGTATTGTCCGTATCATCGTCATCGAGATATACAGGGACACCGTCACTGTCACCATCGGTCAGCGGATCTACACCGCCATATTCCGTCAGGTCGGGAATACCATCGTTGTCATCATCTATATCATTAATATCCAAAACGCCATCGTTATCGTGATCATCAGGATTATTGAGAAAATCCAAATAATCCGGAGTGCCATCTCCGTCGGTGTCCAAAGCATCATCGGGTTCGTGATTACCGTTATCGTCGGGATGTTCGTTTATGGTCAGAATACCATCATTATCATCATCATCATCCAAGTAATTGGGAATCCCGTCGCCATCAGTATCATCATCCATCGGGTTTCCGTTTTGCGGATAGTTGTGAGGGAGTTGAACATCTTCAAAATCAGTATATAAGCCATCGCCGTCGTCATCACGGTCTAGATAATCCGGATTGCTATCATTATCCGTATCCAAAGCGTCATCAGGATAGCCGTTTCCGTTATCATCGGGATGTTCATTTATGGTCAGAACATGGTCGTTATCGTCGTCGGTATCGAGGAAATCGGGGATAGTATCAACATCCGTATCTTGTAGTGTATAAACCAGCTGGCCGGAATCAACCGGTGATTCCAAAATATCGGCCAATCCGTTATTTCCTACCGGGTCATCGACCATACCATCCATATTGGCATCAGTCCAACCTATACTACCTGATTCCACCAAATCGAATAAACCGTCGCCGTCGGCATCCGTATCGTAATGATTGGGGATACCGTCATTATCAATATCATAAGCCGGCTCTATGGTCCCATTATTATTTCCGATTGTATTATCCGTATCGTCGTCATCCAAATAAACAGGTACCCCATCGCCATCAGCATCACTTAACGGATCAACGCCACCGGATTCCAAAACATCGGGAATACCGTCATTATCGTCGTCGATATCCGTAAAATTATCTATTCCATCATGGTCATAATCCGAATCATCCGAATTATCGAGATAATCGGGAATATTGTCCATATCGGTATCGACAGCATCTTCGGGTTCGTTATTACCGTTAGGGTCTGCTTGTTCGTTTATAGTCAAAATACCGTCATTGTCATCATCGACATCAAGATAATTGGGGATACCGTCGCCATCGGTATCATCGTTTGTCGGGTCTCCGTCTTGGGGATAATTGTTATTGATGGTTACATCTTCAAATATCGTATTGATACCGTCACCATCATCATCGGCATCCAAATAATTGGGTATGCCGTCGGTATCAGAATCAACGGCATCATCAGGATAATGATTATTATTCAAATCGGGATATTCACTAGCCGTCGGAACATGGTCACCGTCATCATCGGTATCGAGGAAATCGGGTATATTATCAGTATCGGTATCTTGTAATGTATAATTTAAGTTTCCACTATCCGGCGAAATTTCCAACAGATCAGCCAATCCGTTAGAGCCTACCGGATCATCAACCATACCGTCCATGGGAAGGTCCGTCCAACCGGTGCTACCGGCTTCTACCAAATCGTATAAACCGTCACCGTCACTATCGACATCAAAATGATTGGGAATACCGTCGCCGTCCAAATCGAAAGCCGGTTCTACGGCATTGTTATTGTCACCGATAGTATTGTCATTATCATTGTCATCCAGGTATAAAGGAACGCCATCGTTATCAGCATCCGTTTCGGGATTAATACCGCCATATTCCATAGTATCCGGTATGCCATCGTTGTCATCGTCTATATCGACCGAATCGGAGACCCCGTCGTTATCATGATCATCAGGATCATTGAGGATATCCAAATAATCAGGAATACCGTCCCCATCCGTATCAACAGCATCTTCGGGCTCATTATTAGCATTAGGATCGGGATTTTCATTAACAGTCAATATACCGTCGTTATCGTCGTCCACATCGAGAAAATTCGGAATGCCGTCACCGTCGGTATCATCGTTTTGCGGGTTACCGTCTTGTGGGTAATTATTATAGAGGTCCACATCTTCAAATATCGTATTGATACCGTCGCCGTCATCGTCCACATCGTGGTAATTAGGATTGCCGTCTCCATCCATATCAACAGCGTCAAACGGATAGCGGTCTCCGTTCAAATCGGGGTATTCATTAGCTGTCGGGACATTATCATTATCATCATCGGTATCAAGAAAATCGGGTTTGCCGTCGTTATCCCAATCCAAAATGGTATAAACCAAATTGCCGCTATCTACCGGATTTTCCAAATCATCCACCAAACCATTGCTACCTACATTACCTTCCAAAATACCATCGGGTTGCACATCCGTTCCAACAGGAATAGCCAGACGTCCGGATTCAGCGGCATCGGCCAAACCGTCGCCATCACTATCCACATCGAAATGATTGGGGATACCGTCGTTGTCCAAATCAAACACCGGTTCTACGGTACCGTTATTATCGCCGATTGCATTGTCAGTGTCATCGTCATCAAGATACACAGGAACGCCGTCACCGTCGTCATCGGTCAGCGGATCAATACCACCATATTCCGTCATATCAGGAATACCATCGTTATCATCGTCTATATCGACATTATCTTTAACGCCGTCATTGTCATGATCATCCACATCGGTCAGGTTATCCAGATAGTCGGGAATACCGTCACCGTCAGTATCCAAAGCGTCATCGGGTTCGTGGTTGCCATTATCGTCGGGATGTTCGTTAATAGTCAGGATACCATCGTTATCATCATCACTATCCAAATAGTTCGGCAGTCCGTCCGTATCGGTATCGTCATCCATAGGGTTCCCGTTTTGGGGATAGTTATGAGGAAGTTGTACATCTTCAAAATCGGTAAACAAACCATCGCCGTCATCATCACGATCCAAGTAATTCGGGATACCGTCAAAATCGGAATGCAATGCATCATCGGGATAACCGTTAGCATTATCGTCCGGATGTTCGTTAAGCGTCAAGACATGGTCATTATCGTCATCTGTATCAAGAAAATCAGGGGTTGTATCGACATCCGTATCTTGCAGCGTATAAACCAATTGGCCGGAATCGACCGGTGATTCAAGAATATCAGCCAAACCGTTACTACCTATGGGATCATCTACACGTCCGTCCATATTGGCATCGGTCCAGCCGCTACTACCCGCTTCAACCAAATCGAATAAACCGTCGCCATCGGCATCTAAATCAAAATGATTGGGAATACCGTCGAGATCTATATCATAAACCGGTTCTATGGCATTATTTGCATCCCCTACCGTATTATCATTATCGTTGTCATCGAGATAAACCGGGACGCCGTCATTATCGGCATCAGTCAGGGGGTCGATACCGCCGCTTTCCAACGTATCGGGAATACCGTCGTTATCGTCATCGATATCTACATTATCATCAATGTGGTCATTATCGTGATCATTGGGATTTTCGTAATCGTCCAAATAATTAGGGATGCCGTCACCATCAGTATCCACAGCATCATCAGGTTCGTTATTCCCATTAGGGTCAGCTTGTTCGTTGACGGTTAATATCGAATCATTATCATCATCGTCATCGAGATAATTAGGGATACCGTCACCATCGGTATCATCATTAGTCGGATCCCCGTCTTGCGGGTAGTTATTGGGCAACGATACATCTTCAAACACGGTTAACAAACCGTCACCGTCGTCGTCCGGATCCAAATAATTCGGGATACCGTTATTGTCGGTATCAACAGCATCGTCGGGATAATGGTTGCTGTTATTATCTGGCATTTCGTTTGCCGTAGGCACATGGTCATCATCGTCATCCACATCTATAAAATCATAAGCGGTATCGGTATCGGTATCTTGTAATGTATAATTGATAAAGTTACTATCCGTAGAAGTTTCCACAGCATCCGGCAAACCATTTAATCCGACAGCGCCATCCACCATCCCGTCGTGGTTTGTATCCACACCGGTAGTTTGACCGGATTCGGCAAAATCAAACAATCCATCCCCATCGGCATCTAAATCGAAATGATTGGGGACATTATCAAAATCCAAATCGAAAGCTAACTCTACATGGTTGTTAGCATTTCCTATCGTATTGTCGTTATCATTATCATCTAAGTAAACAGGTACACCGTCGCCATCGGCGTCAGTCAAAGGATCAATTCCATTGGATTCGTCAATATCGGGAATACCATCATTATCGTCATCCAAATCTACATTATCTTTGATAAAATCATTATCGTGGTCATCGGGGTCTGTAACGGGATCGAGATAATCGGGTGTTCCGTCGTTGTCGGTATCCAAAGCATCATTGGGAATACCATTATTATCATCGTCAGGATGTTCATCGACTGTATTTAAACCGTCATTATCATCATCGGGGTCGAGATAATTGGGAATACCGTCCAAATCTGTATCGTCATTCATAGGATTGCCGTCCTGGGGATAATTATGGGGCAAAGAGACATCTTCCCATATGGTATCAATACCGTCACCATCATCATCGGGGTCCAAATAATCGCCGGAACCACCGTTATCAGTATCCTGTGCATCGTCGGGGTAGCCGTTTCCATTATCATCGGGATGTTCATCAACGGTCAATACATTATCATTGTCATCATCACTGTCTATAAAATCGGGATTGGTATCGGAGATTGGAAATGGGCCGTCGGTATTTAATATTGTATAAGTAATTTGTCCGCTATCAGGGAAAGTTTCCAAAATATTGACCAAGCCATTAGCTCCTACCGGGTTATCCAACATACCGTCCATCGGCGCTATATCATCACCTGCTATCCTACCCGATTCAGCAGCATCATACAAACCGTCATTATCCGAATCCAAATCGACAAAGTTTGGCCAGCCGTCATTGTCATAATCAAAACCGGGTTCTATAACCCCATTGACATCACCGATCGTAAAATCACTGTCATTATCGTCCAAATAAACCGGGACGCCGTCATGGTCATTATCGGATAACGGGTCAATACCACCGGATTCATACGTATCCGGGATACCATCATTATCATCATCTATATCATTATCGTTATTTATTCCGTCGTTATCAAAATCGGCGGGAATTACTGCCGGAGTTACCGATTGTCTAGCAGAAACCGGATGAACAAAAAGACCTAAAAGCAGTATGATAAAAGTAAAACGTTTACACATTCTTACATAAAAATTGGTTGAATAACTTAACAAAGGTAAGAAAAAAAAAGAAAACTGAATATTTTTTAACATTTTATATGCTCACAATTGCATCAATCGAATAACTTACATTATTTTATCATAAAATTGCACATTTTTTAATTTTTTTTGTTATATAAGTAAGAAAAGTTACAAAATTAAATCAATCCGCGGGATTTTAATTGTAAATATTTATTGATGACTTCTGTTGTCAAATTTTGCGGTTCGGTTAATATAGTATGAATATTGTATAAACCGAGTTCTTTTACCATTATCCTTTTTTGCCAATCAAAATCTTCTACAATTATTTTGTGATATAATTTACGACTATCATTAACTTTTTGCTTAATAACTTGTTGTAACTCCGTATTTTTAAAAATAACAACCACTACCAGATGTTTGTGTGCAATTTTTTTCAGATAAGGTAATTGCCGCCTCATGGAATTAATATGTTCGAAATTGGTATAAATCATCAACAAGCTACGGGTCGGAATTTTACGCCTTACAAACCGGTAAAGCCGTTCGTAATCGGTTTCAAAAAAGCCGGTTTTCAAATTATATAATTGTTCGAAAATTTGTTGCAAATGTTGTCGTGAATTATCCGGTTTGATAAAAGTTGTAATGTATCTTTCAAAACTCAATAATCCGGCATTATCTTTTTTTTTCATCGCAACGTTTGAGAATGATAAAGTAGCATTGATAGCATAATCCAACAAAGTCATTTGATTAAAGGGCAAAGCCATTTGTCGTCCCATATCAATCAATGAATAAATATTTTGCGATTTTTCATCTTGATATTGATTGACCATCAATTTTTGATGTTTGGCAGTAGCTTTCCAATTAATTGTGCGGTAATCATCGCCTTGATTATAGACTTTGATTTGCTCAAATTCCATAGTGTGCCCCAAACGGCGAACTTTTTTTATTCCGAAACTTGTCGTATTGGCAAATGCCAACAACTCATATTTTCGCATTTGAATAAAACTCGGATAGACTTTGACTTGTCTGTTGCCGAAAAATTGTTTTCTGATACCGACTAACCTGGCGGGGGAGTAAATAAAAACATTTAATTTTCCAAATTCGTAAACGCCGCGTTTAACCGGCCGTAAACTATATTTTTGTATGTATTCTTCACCGGGTTCTACCGAAACTTTTATCAAAAAATCCCGTTTTTGAAATTGCACGGGTAGTTCATCAATCAACACCAAATCAACCGGAAAATAATACAAACTCTTTAAATGTAACTTAATGATATTTTCATCACCATTAGACATTTTTTCGGGTAAAATCCGGTTGGCCAGGATAGTACCGCCACGCCATAAATACAAAAAATCCAATAAAGTCAGGATAACAAAAAAAAGAAAAAGATATTTGCCTACCACATATAAAAAAGGGATCCAATAACCTATAAATATGATTAATGTTATGCCCGCCCAAATTTTGTAAAAATTGGGATGAAAAAAGATGCTGTTAAAAAAGTTTTTGATTTTCTTCATTTTAGGTTATTTGTCATTTCAATCCCAACGAAAGTAGAGAGAGCAATCCGATTCTCAATATTTCTAACGCGGCACTTCCACACTTTCAACAATCATTTTAAGAACGGCATCCTCGTCAAAACCTTCCATTTCTTGTTCGGGATTGAGAATAACCCTATGTCTCATCACATTGGGCAAGACGGTTTTAACATCATCGGGAATCACAAAATCACGTCCTTCAATAGCCGCCAAGGCTTTGGCAGTCCGCAATGTTGCCAATGAGGCCCTGGGGGAGCCGCCCAGGAACAGATGCGAATGATTACGGGTCCTTTGTATGATTTCAACGATATAATCCATTATCTTATCATCTACGATTATGTCATTGACCAATTCACGATATCTTCGCAAATCCGCTTCGGTCATCACCGGATTGACGAGCTCTTCCGGTTTCCGGTTTTTACGTAAATGATGTGATTTTAAAATTTCAACCTCTTCGGCTTTATCCGGATATCCTACTTTAATTTTAAACAAAAAACGGTCAAGCTGTGCTTCGGGCAAAGCATAGGTTCCTTCATGTTCAATAGGATTTTGGGTTGCTATCACAAAAAACGGATCGGCCATTATGTATGTATGGCCATCAATCGTGATTTGCCGTTCTTCCATCACTTCAAACAAAGCGGCTTGTGTTTTGGCAGGAGAACGGTTAATTTCATCAATAAGAATAAAATTACTGAATACCGGCCCCTTATGAAACTCAAATTCTTGGGTTTTCATATTAAATACTGATGTGCCTAAAATATCAGACGGCATCAAATCAGGGGTAAATTGAATACGACTGAAACCCGTTTTCAATGTTTTTGATAATAATTTGGCTGTCAACGTTTTAGCTATTCCCGGAACCCCTTCAATTAAGACGTGTCCGTCAGCCAATAAGGCTGTCAACAGTAATTCGATGAAATCGTGTTGTCCGATGATCACTTTACCCAATTCTGATTTTATCCGGTCAACGGCTGCTTTTAATTCTTCCAGGTTTATTCTATTTTGATATTCCATATTATTTAAGTTGAAAGTTGTAATTCGACAAACTCAGTGGCCTGAGTTGAAAGTTAAAAGTTCTTTATCTAAGTTTAATCTTCAATTTCCATTTTTCAAATTCTTTTAATTATAATTACTTTTTATCTTCTCTATCTGTTTTTCCAATTTCAATGTCATTTCGGGACTAACATTTTGTTGATTTTGGATAACTTCTATCATGTCAAACAATTTTTCTACTTCTTCCTTATCAGTTTTTGTTTTTTGGGCTATTTTACTAATTAAAACTTCATGGTTTTGCAATATATCTATATTTAATTGATACCTGAGATAATCCATAAAATGCTTGATATGCAACAAGGCTATACGTCTGTGTTCTTTGTTTTCAATATACATATCTGCAATGGTTCCGGTAAAATCAAGTGTCTCGTTTTTGGGCGGTTCAACCACAGGTATTGGGCGCTGTTTACGTTTACCTTCAAATAATATATATAATAACAGACCTACAAACAACAAACGGTAAGCCCATAAAAATCCGGGATTTTCAATGATATACTTAAAAACCCCACTACTCGTGGCACCATTTTGAACATTGACCGCCCAATATACCGGTTTTTTGAGATTAATATAACTCAACAGACCTTCATAGTACGATAAATTGTGCGGCTGCAAGATAAAATAATTAGTAAAAACATAAGGAAATGAATGCAACATAATGTGTCCTTTACCGTATGACACATCTATAAAATTGATATTCTCATCCTTACTATCACTTTCAAAATGTCCCAGTTTTATATAATTTTCTGTATTTACAGTATCTTTAACAATAAAAACAGAGGCGTAAGCAAACCGGTCAAATCTAATACTATCTTTCAAACTTAAATCAGGATTATCAAAATTTAAAATCAAATCTTTACGAAAATTTTTATTTAAGTATCCTGCATATTCCAATTTTAAAGAGTCGAGTAAAGCCTGATCTACATTCTGTGAAGCAATCAAAAGATTATTACCTTTTTTTACCCAATGCAACAATACTTTAAGTGCCGTCTTCCCGAAAGAGATATCCGGGTTATAAAACACAAAGGTCCCATTTGCATCGGGATGTTTATCAAAATATACATAAGGCGACACCCTAACAGTCTTAAACCTATCACCGAAAAGGGTTTTGGCTTCGTGATAAGCTATGTATGAGCCATAAGGAATTTTATGTGAAACGGCAAAAGAAGGATACCAATTGATTTCTTGTTGCCGGCTTTCACTGACCACAATCAAAAAAAGAAAAAGCAACATCAAACCGGTAAATATTTTGTCTTTTAAACCCATCAAAAATTTGATTACAAAAATGAACTTGACAAATATATAATTTTTTAGTGGAAAGTGGAAAATTGAAAGTTATAAGTTTGGTTTGAGTACATTAATATTATCTAATGACTGTTTATGGCTTTATGTTATAATCTCAATTTAAAATCGGGTTAATGAGTAAGTAAGGAATTTTTTGTATTTTTAGCAACTGAATTTCGTAGCCGGATGATGTTATGAAGGATTTTAAAATCATATTAATATTTTCTATTTTGCTGGTTGCTTGCAATCAAGCCGGAAAAAAAAATGTCAATATCAAAAAGATTGAAGTTCAAAATATAGATTTATATCCCCGTTATCACACTTGCCCCGATTATTTTGAAAAAGAAAAACAATTGGAATGCCTGATGCTTAAAATCAACAGTTTTATTACGTATCATCTCAATGAAAAATACCGTAAAGAATTTGAAAGTGTGACTGATACACTTTGGATAAAATTTGAAATCGACACGACGGGACAAATACATTATATAAATGTCATTCATTTTAAAGACCGTTTTAAAGACAGTCTGCATAAAGGTATTTTTAACAAAATAGCTCAAAGAATACCCAAGTTAAAACCGGCTATTTATCAAGGCAAACCGGTAAATTTCGAATTTAAAATTCCGGTAGTTCATTACAATCAATAAATTTTTATAATCCATGACCAAAGAAGAAGCTAATAAAAAGATAGAAGCCCTGCGAAAAGAATTACGGGAAGCCAATTATAAATATTATGTATTGGCACAACCCGACATGTCCGATTACAAATTTGACCGGAAACTGGAAGAATTACAAAAACTCGAAGCCGAATTTCCCGAATTTTACGATCCGAATTCTCCTACACAACGAGTCGGAGGGGAACCGGTAAGCGGATTTCAGACGGTCAAACATAAATACCCGATGTTGTCACTGGAAAAATCTTATAATATACAAGATTTGAAAGATTGGATAAATCGGATTTCCAAATTAGTGGATGAAAAATTTACATTTTGTGTCGAACTTAAATATGACGGGGTCTCATTAAGCAATCGTTATATCGATAAAAAACTGGTTCAATCCATCACCCGTGGTGATGGTATCTACGGGGATGATGTTACCAACAATGCCCGCACCATACGGACATTACCTCTGGTATTGAGAGGAGACGATGTTCCTTATGAGGTTTTTGCAAGAGGCGAAGTGCTCATATCCCGGGAAAATTTTGAACGTATCAATAATGAACAAGCCCAAAAAGGCGAAACCACCTATATGAACGCCCGCAATCTGGCAGCTGGTACTTTAAAACTGCTCGATCCTAAAATTGTAGCACAACGACAGCTGGATTATGTGGCTTATTTTATGCTTGGTGAAGATTTGCCTGTTGACAACCAATACGATGCTTTGAAAAAGTTGGAAGAATGGGGTTTTTTTGTTCCGCACGATTATATCAAGGCTGAGAATTTAGACCAAATTATGGATTTTATCCTTGACTGGGGTGTCAAACGTTTTGATTTTCCTTATGACACGGATGGTATCGTTGTAAAAGTCAATGAGTTCGATATACAAGAAAAATTAGGTTATACGGCCAAATCACCGCGTTGGGCTATGGCTTATAAATTTCCCGCAGAACGGAAATTGACCAAACTGTTAAGTGTTGATTTTCAAGTTGGCCGTACCGGAAAAGTAACACCCGTTGCCAATCTGGAACCGGTCAAATTGGCCGGTACCATTGTCAAACGCGCCACCTTACACAACGAAGACAATATGAAAAAACTCGATTTGCATGAAGGAGATTACGTCTATGTTGAAAAAGCCGGAGAAATAATACCGCAAGTGGTCGGCGTAGATAAAACCAAACGTAAACCGGATGCCAAACTGATTAAATTTATAGACCATTGTCCGGTTTGTAATACGCCGCTTATCAAACAAGGCGCCGATTATTTCTGTGTCAATACGGCAACATGCGAACCGCAAATTAAAGCTCAAATAGAACATTTTGTCAGCCGTAAAGCTATGGATATCGAAGGTTTGGGACCTGAAATTATAAACTTACTGTACCAACACGGACTTATACATAATGTTGCCGATTTGTACGATTTAAAAGTCGATGATTTGAAAGATTTGGAAGGTCTGGGAGAAAAATCGGCTCAAAACATTATCGAAAGCATTCAAAAATCTAAAAATCAACCGTTTGAACGCGTCTTATATGCGCTCGGCATCCGTCATGTAGGCGAAATAGCCGCCAAATTAATCGCCAAACATTTTAAAAGTATCGACCATTTGATACATGCATCACCCGAAGAAATTACGGCTATCAAAGGAATAGGTGAAAAAATTGCCGAAAGTATCAAAACATATTTTTCCAATCCCGAAAATATTGCCTTAATCAACCGTCTCAAACAAGCCAGCTTACAGTTTGAAAACCGAGAGGAAGAAAATATCATCGATAAATTACACGATAATAAATTTGTGATTTCCGGCACATTTGAACATTTCTCACGCGATGAACTCAAAAAAAACATTGAACAAAACGGTGGTAAAGTTGTTAGTTCGATTAGTAAAAACACGGATTTTTTACTGGCCGGCAACAAACCGGGACCTTCGAAATTGAGCAAAGCGCAAAATTTGGGGATTCCCATAATTTCAGAAACAGACTATTTAAAAATGATTGAATAACCAAAAATAAGATATATGCAAATAACCTCGTGGAATGTCAATGGTATCAGAGCCGTAATAAAAAAAGGATTTGTTGAAACTATCCAAAAGATTCAGCCGGATATACTCTGTTTACAAGAAACCAAAGCCCAAAACCATGAAGTATCGGAAGTATTAAAAAGCTTTAAAGATACTTACAATATTTATATCAATTCGGCACAAAAAAAAGGCTATTCCGGGACCGCCCTTCTCACCAAACCCGTGCCTGAAAATATTACTTACGGCATCAATATCCCCGAACACGATAATGAAGGCAGGTTGATAACAGCCGAATATCAAAATTTTTTCCTGGTCAATGTTTATACACCCAATGCCGGACAAGGCCTCAAACGATTGGATTATAAAGCACAATGGAACAAAGATTTTCAAGAATATGTGACCAATTTAAAACACCGAAAACCTGTGATTATTGCCGGAGATTTAAATGTGGCACATCAAGCCATAGACTTGAAAAATCCGAAAAGTAATTACAATAAAACCGCCGGATATACCGAAGTGGAAATTCAAGGATTTAAAGCCTTGCTCAAAGTCGGTTTTATTGATACCTTCCGGTATTTGTATCCTAACAAAGTAGCTTATACGTATTGGAGTTACCGGTTCAATGCCCGTGCCCGTAACGCCGGTTGGCGTATCGATTATTTTTTGGTCAGTGACAATTTGATTGATAAAGTCAAAGATGTTATTATTCATAATGACATCATGGGTTCAGACCACTGCCCGTTAAGTTTAATAATTGATTTATAACAAATTATCAAGATGAGTTTAGCTAATATTTTATTTATAATCGTTATGTTGCATTTGGTAGCCGGCTTTGGTTATATCTTTTACAAATTGGAATACCAGGGTAAAAAGAAAAAAACAGACGAACAATCTGAAAAGGAAGACGAATGAAAGCCCGTTACATTAAATACATATTAAATTTTAAACAACCGGCCGGTACCTCACGCGGCGTTCTTACCAACAAAGAGACTTATTTTTTAATTTTGGAAAATGAGGGCAAAACCGGTTACGGTGAATGCAATCTTTTTAAAGGTCTATCGGCTGATGACGTCTCCGGTTACGAAGAAAAATTGAAATGGCTCATAGCACATATCAATATCGATCCCGATGAAATCTTATACGAACTGCGTGACTATCCCTCTATAATTTTCGGTTGGGAAACCGCTATAAAAAGTTTGAATGCCAAACAGTCACACCTCCTCTACCCTTCTCGTTTTACAGAAGGCAAAACCGGCATCCCTATCAACGGATTGATATGGATGGGTAATAAAGATTTTATGATGCGACAAATCAAAGAGAAATTACAAGCAGGATTTAAAGTCATTAAACTCAAAATCGGAGCTATAAATTTTAAAGATGAATTGGATTTGCTAAGCTATATCCGGCAACAATTTTCCCCGGATGACATAGAAATCCGTGTAGATGCCAACGGAGCTTTTCATCCGGATGAAGCTTTAGAAAAACTCAAACGTTTATCGGAATATGATTTACATTCCATAGAACAACCTATCAAAGCCGGCCAATTTGAAAAATTAAGTGAACTTTGCGCTATGAGTCCACTACCTATCGCTTTGGATGAAGAGCTAATAGGCCATAATCATTTATTTGATAAACAAAAATTTTTAGACGACATCAAACCGGCATATATCATTATTAAACCGACATTGCACGGCGGATTTACAGGTACCGAAGGTTGGATAAAAGCAGCAGAAAAAACCGGAACCGGCTGGTGGCTTACATCGGCCCTCGAGAGTAATGTCGGTTTAAATGCTTTGGCACAATACACCTATCAATTAGGCGTAAAAGTCCCGCAAGGTTTGGGAACCGGCGGTTTATTTAACAACAATTTCAGAAGCCCGTTGTATATAGATGATGGTAAATTGTGGTATGACCCCGAGAAAAGTTTGGATTTTGATACTGAGAAAGTGAGGAAGTGAGGATTAGATTTCTCACTACGTTCAAAATGGCAATAAACACCTGATATCCGGCATCCAACATCCGACTTCGGGTATCTGGCACTGACCTCAAATAATCAAATAACCGATTAACCAGATAACCAAATAACCATAAAACATGAAAAAATTAGCTTTACATTGGAGAATTCTCATTGGTATGCTTGCCGGAGTAATGGGCGGGTTTATACTGTTACAATTCGATTACGGCAAACAATTGACATACGATTGGATTGCACCCGTCGGAAAAATATTTGTCAATCTGTTGAAATTAATCGCCATTCCGTTAATACTGGCCTCTTTAATCAAAGGTGTTTCGGATTTAAAAGATATTGCCAAATTTAAAACCATAGGCTTACGTACTATCGCTCTATATATTACTACTACTGTTTTTGCTATTACTATCGGATTGGTAAGCGTCAATATCATTAAACCCGGAGAAGGTATTTCTTACGAAACCATACATAAACTGGAACAGACCTACGCCGGCAACAAAAAAATAGAGAAAAAAATCACTGTTGCCAAAGAACAAAAAAGTAAACCCAAACTTCAGTTTTTGGTCGATATGGTTCCGGATAATATTTTTAAGGCAATGAGTAACAACAGCAATATGCTACAAGTTATATTTTTAGCTATTTTTTTGGGTATAACTTTAATTTTAATTCCCGAACACAAAGCGGCTCCGCTTAAAGATATTTTCGATTCGCTCAATGAAGCCATTTTAAAGATGGTAGATTTGATTATGCTGACGGCCCCTTATGCCGTTTTTGCTCTGATTGCCAATGTTATAGTCGGAACAGCCGGTGATTGGGAATTGTTAAATAGTCTGATAATATACGGTATCACCGTAGTTTCCGGTTTGATCATCATGCTGGTTGTCTATATGCTGATGATAATGATATTAACCGGTAAAAATCCATTTTGGTTTTTCAAGCAATTAGCACCGGCACAGTTGTTAGCATTCAGCAGCAGTTCGAGTGCGGCCACATTGCCGGTTACCATGGAGCGGGTTGAAGAGCATATCGGTGTTGATAAAGAAGTATCGAGTTTTGTTTTGCCAGTCGGTGCAACGGTCAATATGGACGGCACAAGTTTGTATCAAGCCGTGGCAGCGGTTTTTATTTTGCAAGTTTTATGGCCGGAAGGTTTGGGTTTTACCAATCAATTGACTATTATTTTAACGGCTTTATTAGCGTCGATAGGTGCAGCAGCTGTCCCGGGCGCCGGCATGATTATGCTGGTTATTGTTTTAGAGGCGTTGGGCTTCCCATCTGAAAAATTGCCGGTTGCATTGGCCTTGATTTTTGCCATTGACCGTCCGTTGGATATGATGCGAACCGTTATCAATGTTACCGGTGACGCTACGGTTTCTACTATCGTAGCCAAATCCGTCGGAAAATTACACGAGCCCAAACCCAAAGAGTGGAATGATTACATTTAATTTTTGATTTAAGAAACCGTATTCAAGATTTTTTTTTTATCTTTATATTTTAATTCAAATAAACATCCAAATGAAAAGAAAAATTACTACCTTAATTGTTATTTTACTGTTGAGCTTAACCGGATATGCGCAATCCAACCAACATTTGCATTTTGACGGTGTTGACGATTACGTTACGGTTGATAATTTGGCTAACGAAATTAACGGTACCAATCAACTCTCCATGACGGGTTGGTTCAAAGCCGATGCGCTTCACTACGGTGCCGGCATGATAGGATTCAGAGGCGGAGGAACCGGCGACACCATGTATTTACTCGAACTTAACAACGGTAAAGTGGAATGCCGTATGTTTATCAACAGTAATATGTTTGAAGTATCGACCCCTGACGGCACTATCCAAGCCGGTGTATGGCAACATTTAGCTATGGTATATGACGGAAGCAACGTCAAATTTTACGTGGACGGAAATTTAATCGGGTCTCATGCAGCTAATGGAACATTTTCCTTGGTTGATAAACCTTTCGGAATAGGAAAAAGCATTTTGTCTGGCTACAATTTTGTTTATAACGGGAGCATAGACGAAGTATCTTTATGGAAAAAAGCTTTGACACAAGCCGAAATCCAAAACATGATGACCAACGAATTGACCGGCAACGAATCCGATTTGGTTTTATATTACAAATTCAATCAAGGTATTCCTGGTGATGATAATACATTCATCACGGAACTCATCGATAAAGGTCCTTACACACACAACGGCATATTACATAATTTTGCATTAACCGGTAATACTTCCAACTTTATCGGCACATTAGAACCCGGATTTCAAGTCATCAATTTTCCGGTTGTTCCCGACAAAGTTATCAGCGATCCGCCTTTTGATTTGAATGCTTATACCAGCTCGGGACTTCCGGTAACTTACACTTTGGTATCCGGTCCTGCAACTATTTCTGGTAATACCGTTACGCTTACCGGTGTTCCCGGAGAAGTTGTTATCAAAGCCAGTCAGCCCGGTGACAGTACGTATGCACCTGCCGATGATGTTTATACCCACTTTGAAGTTTTAGACCCCGCTACCGTATTACCGCAAGTAACCCTTACCAATCCTGTTTCCGGATCCAGTGTTTATTTGCCTGTACTCAATCCCATTCAAATAGCTTTAAATGTCAGTATTGACCATCCGGATTTATTTTCCGTTTCATCCATATCACTCGACATTAACGGCAATAATGTCAATTTAACCAATCACGACGGCACACATTATACAGGCTGGTGGACTCCATCGACTTTCGGTACTCAAAATGTTACTATAAACGCTACCAATAATTACGGTGAAACCAATACCATCAACACCGGTTTTGACGTGGTCCTTGCCGGTAATAACACAACCGTGAGTGTTGCTTCCAATGTATTACTCAACA